>JAPLYQ010000085.1 GCA_026395475.1 Candidatus Roizmanbacteria bacterium
CAACCCATACATCTGGTATTTTAAATCCGACAAAATCCAATGGAAACCCTCGTAGTTCTGGTCGATGTCTTGATGGTTTTTCTAAAAGGGCAAGCGTTCTAAAAGAAGTAAGTCCATAGGGTTGAAAGTGTTCTGCAACTCCAAAAAATGTTGTAAGACTATCAGCAATATCATCAACAAGGAGAACATTTTTGTTTATAAGTTTCTCGGGTGGGACGTCCTTAATAATATCTATCTTTCCACTTGATTCTAATTTTTCGTCACGAGTTTTAACCTGCATATATTCTGCTTCAAAGTCAGTGTACCCTGCCTTATTTAAGGCTTCCATTAGATGATCCATAAATACAGCAGCTCCTTTCAATAAACCTACTAGCATAAGTTTTTTACCTCTATATGTATCAGCTATCTCTTCTGCAAGTTCATTCACTCTATTTTGAATTTCTTCAGCATTAAGAACAACCTCTCCTGGTTGGAGAGCTTCAATGGGAAGTTGGGTGAGGTCGCGCGTTTCGTATCTTGAAGATGCCACGGGAAGAGTTTATATAAGCATTTATATAAATGCAAGTGATTATTATTTATAGGAGTTACATTTTAGGATATTATGACAACTTAATTATATAAGAACAATATTATTAAGTCTGATCAAAGATATGAAAAAATGATGAATACGCAAGTAAGAAAAGCTTGAGTTGGGGAGAAAGATTGTCGGGAGACATGACGGTACTTGTTCCATTTTCCAACCGTATCTTTTCGACAATTTTTGGAACTGGTCCATCATTGTCTGTAAGATTCTTTAAAGCATAATATGCTTTTTTAAACTCATCATCTCTTGTTAATGGAGCAGTGGCTTTATCCTGTATTTGTTTTTTTTCTAAAGAGAGTAATAGTGCGCCATTACTTAAATTGAGTCCAACCCTTAAAGATTCATTTGTTTTAGAATCATTAAAAGGAGTAAATAATTTGTGTTTTACATAGTTTGCATAAGTATCCGAAGCCATAATAAGTGCCAATAACCCGAGGGATTGAGTATCATCTCTTCCAATTATCTCTGGTTCAAGAAGAGAGCTAAGTGTGCTCTTTACCTTCATTTTTTGTGATTTATCAAGACAGAGTTGTAGTTGTGTTAAACCATTTGTGAAGTCGGGATAGGTCAAAGGAATATGAACCGCAGACGACTCAATTTGCTTGCCTGGCAACCGCAGCAAGCTGAGCGTATATGCGTTCAAACCCCCATTTATCGTTGTTGAATAGCTCAAATGAGCCGCTTTTTCCATATAAGCTATGAATTATACTATAAGTTACTAAACTTATCAAGTTATATTAGTTTTTGAGGCTAACTAGGCTTTAAAATTTATCCTAATTATGCATAAAAAGAGCTCATATTTGAACAAATAGTTTCAATCGCAGAGTAACCTTAATAGATTTGCATATATAGTATATATATACTATAGGGTTAGTTATTGTATTCACAACAATCTTTCATCGACTACTGTTTTGCTGTTCGCTCAATACAAAATTATATATGAGAGGAGTAGCTATCTATTTGTTTCTGATATCATTATGGAATGAATTCATCTAATTTTTTCGCTCGCTTATTCAAAGGAAGAATAAATAGAGAAACATACCTTACAGGATTAATAATCCTTTCATGTGTAGCTCTCTATTTAAATATGGTTGGTATAGGGGCAATCTATAAGTCTTTATTACATACATCAATGTCACAGATGGCAATTGATGTAATATCAATCGCGATATATGTTATTACTGCAATCTACTTTTTTTCTTTCACTCTTAGGAGAGCTCATGACATTGGAGTAGGGTGGGATGTTTTCTTAAGATATGGAATAAGAGATTGGATTACACGGTCCCAATTAGTTTTCAAAAAAGGCGATCCAGAAGACAATCAATTTGGTACTATTCCAAGTCCAAACATCAACCTCTTAACATTATTGGGTATTAAATAAAGGACTAATATTATTAATATATGAAACTATCTGTCCAACGTCAGGGGGAGTTATATCTTATTGCTGGTATTCTTCTATGGAGTATATTTCCAATATTCACTCAGCTTTCATATTCAGCAGTATCTCCTTATTCATCATTGGCAGTTAGTTCACTATTCTCAGCTCTTTTTTTTGCTGTAATTCTTACCATACGACACCGTTGGAGAGAAGTTCTGAATATAAAAGCCCTTCGCTATACGTTATATTCTACTTTTTTTGTAGGTATCATCTATTATCTTTTATATTTTTTAAGTTTAAGATATTCAAGCGCAGGGAACGTAAGCATCCTTGCACTTTCTGAAGCCTTTTTTAGTTTTTTACTTTTTCATGTATGGAAAAAGGAATATATCCCTAAAGAACATATCTATGGTGCAGCTTTTATACTGCTTGGAGCGGTTATTGTACTTGTTCCCTCGATAACACTCTTTCATATAGGGGATTTACTCATTCTTTTAGGTGCAGCAATTGTTCCTTTTGGAAATTTATTTGTTCAAAAAGCGAGAAAACTGGTAAATACAGAGACGATAATGTTTGTACGTGGGTTTGTTGGTTCATGTTCCATATTTATTCTCTCTTTTTTGTTTCATGCTGCCTCACCACTTCCTCAGGTTCTTCACTCACTCTCTTATTTAATAACAAATGGTGTTTTTATTTTAGGACTATCAACTATGTTATGGGTTGAGGGAATACATCGCATACCAGTTACAAAAGCGAATGCACTTAGTTCATTGGGACCATTAATCACCCTTCTTTTTGCATGGGTAATTTTTAAAACATCACCGACTTCTTGGCAACTTATCTCATTTATCCCTATGTTTATTGGAGTGCTCTTGATAAGTAAAAAAATATCTAAAACATAAGAAAATCTTCATAATATGGTGGTAAGAACTAGCTGTTCTCTATTAGATACTTTATAATAATCACATGATAAAGATTATTAGGAAAAATGAAGGCAAAAAACATAAAATTGCAGAGAATAAATTAGCAATAAATCTTATAACAAAAGAAATATCGCAAGGAGTGTCACTTGCCGTTATTGAGGCAGAAAATTACTCTGAAGAGGAAAATACACTCTATGACAGGATTTATTTTGTAACCGAGGGAAATCTAATCTTAACCACTAACAGTAATGAGCAAATATTAGGAATTGGAGATAGCTGTTTTATTTCTAAAGGAACAACTTATACAATGGCTGGAACATTTAAGCTACTAGTTATCAATCAACCTGCATTTGGAACAGTATCATAATCGAAATGAACTCACTTTATCAAAAGATATGGAGTGAAGCAAAACCATACTACTTAAAAAGTAGACCAATGGACGTGAAGCACATTGAGTGGTTTATGGAGATGATAGAAAAAATTTGTACCATAGAAAAACTTGACGAATCTCTTCTCATGCCGCTTGCTATTCTTCATGACGTTGGGTATGCAACATTGTCAGATCCAAAAACTGTCAATTATTATGATAAAGATATAAGAAGAGCACATATGAAAGCGGGAGCTGAAATTGCAGAAAAAATATTGAATATAGTGAAATATCCAGTTGATAAATCAACAAGAATCATCGAATATATTAGGATTCATGACAACTGGGCATTTGGGGAAGTAGATATATATTTAAAAGACAAAGTTCTTGGGACTTTTAAAGATTTTGATTATCTTTGGATATACACAAAGGTTGGATTTGATGCAATAAAAATCGTTCTT
>JAPLYQ010000004.1 GCA_026395475.1 Candidatus Roizmanbacteria bacterium
CACATAATGTTTCAAATAGTGAGGTTGCATTCGCCCCTGTCTCACGAGGATCTTGTAATATTTCCATCGCATCCCCATATAATCGCCTAAGAGCCTGCTTTTCAGTTTTACTCTTTGATATACGATTGCTTCTGTCGTATAAAAGACCAACAGCCTCCTCATATCCTGGAAAACCTCTTGGTGAAATAATTCCCTGTTCTTGAGCTATGCTAAGACGCTCTAACACAGCAACGATTGGGACAGTTAAATTTTGATATGTCGCACCGATTGGTTTTTCTCCCATAGCTTAAAATTTCATTATATATCTAAAATATGTTACACTTTTTTTAGTATGTCAGAAACAACAATATTACAAACTCTTGCTCGCCGAATTCGTTGTAATATTATTTCTTCGACTACCGCTGCAGGATCCGGACATCCCACCTCTTCACTTTCTGCCACAGAGCTCACGACCGTTCTTTTCTTTGGTGGATTTTTGAAACAAAACGTCAACAACTTCCAAAACCCCCTTAACGATAAATTCGTTTTGTCAAAAGGTCATGCAGCTCCTTTATTATACTCTATATATGAAGCTGCGGGAGTGTTATCTCAAGCTGAATTAATGACACTTCGTAAATTTGACTCCCACTTACAAGGCCACCCCACACCAGAGGTTCCTTTTGTCGATGTGACTACTGGGAGCTTAGGACAAGGATTATCTGTTGGTTTAGGAATGGCGTTGGGCATAAGACTTAAAATAAAAGAATTGCAAATACAATTAAAACAGGAACCTACTGTATGGGTACTCTTGGGAGATTCAGAAATGGCTGAAGGACAAGTTTGGGAAGCGATGGAAATTGCATCCTACTACAACGTGAATAATTTGATAGGTATTGTTGATATTAATCGTCTTGGGCAAAGTGGAGAAACAGATTTAGGATGGGATATTGAGACATATAAAAAACGTATTGAAACATTTGGATGGAATGTGTTAGAGATAAAAAATGGACATAATATTGAAGAGATAAAGAAAATATTTGCAAAAGCAAATACCCTCAATACCGTTCATACACAAAAACCAACAATGATTTTGGCTCGAACCGTAAAAGGAAAAGGTGTTCCCTTTCTTGAGGATAAACCAGGATGGCATGGAAAAGCAGTGCCAAAAGATAGACTCCAAGAAGCTCTAAAAGCAATAGGGTCGTATGATAAAAAAGTAATGGGAATAATTGCGAGCGCTCCGCTCTTTGATACCGAAATGCAAAGTAAGACGGCGGATGTTTTAAAAAAATTAAATAACTTCATAGGTGGCACGAGTAAGGGGCACCCGGCAGCGCGCACAAAACTCCAGCCAGCAGGCATTGGAGGTTTTGGAGCACTGACGGGGGAAATTACGAGTGACAGAATCTATGAAGTTAACGTTCCAATCGCTACACGTGAAGCTTTTGGAGATGCTTTGGCAGATTTAGGAAAAGGTAATCCTCAAGTGGTTGCACTTGATGCTGAAGTTGGTAATTCTACTTACACAGAGCGGTTAAGAGAAACAAATCCTACACATTTTTTCCAGATGTTTATCGATGAAGAAAATATGGTTTCGGTTGGATTAGGACTTTCAAAAATGGGATATGTTCCTTATATTTCCACGTTCGCCGCTTTTCTCACACGCGCATATGACCAAATGAGAATGGCACAGTATTCAAAACCGACTCTCAATATTGTCGGTTCACATGCAGGTTGTTCTATTGGACAAGATGGTATTTCACAAATGGCACTTGAGGATATTTCTATGATGAGAAGTTTGAGAGAAAGTACGGTTCTTTACCCTGCTGATGCTGTATCGGCATATAAACTAACGCAAGAAATGGCACTTCGAAAAGGAGTAAATTACCTCCGCACCACACGCGAAAAAACTCCTGTTCTTTACAAAAATAGTGAGCAATTCCCCATCGGTGGATGTAAGGTCCACTCGTTAAAAAATAAAAAAAAGTACTGCGCTTATTATTTCCGCTGGAATTACACTTCATGAATCACTCAAATCACAAAAAATACTTGAAAAAAATAAAATATATACGACCGTTATAGATCTATATTCAGTAACACCTCTCGATTCAAAAACAATTCAACGCCTTTCGAAACAGGTAAAACAAATAGTCATTGTTGAAGATCATTATGAAGCGGGTGGAATTGGTGAAGCGGTAATAACAAGTTGTAAAGAATTAAATGCGAACGTTATATTTACACATCTTTGCGTCCGTAAAGAACCTCGTTCAGGAACTCCAGAAGAATTACTCCACTTTGAGGAAATCGATGCCGAGGCAATTGTAAATAGTATTGGAAAATAATTAATCGACCAATAAAAAAACCTCCGGGTTCCACCGGAGGTTTTTTGTTATTGTCGTAATTAAGCTGCGAGTGGAAGATCCATTCCATTCATTTCTCTTAAAAATGCGACTGTTGGTTTCATACGTGATGGCTGTACTGTACGTACATTTACTTCCTGTGCTTCTTCACGAGAAAATGCTGGAGTAACTCCTCCAATTGCTGCCCCCATGAGCATTCTATTACAATACGCTGCGTATTCTTTAGCTCTTTTTGGAAGCGATAGATTTGCAGCATCTCCTTCGCCTGATACATATTCAAGCCATTTTTGACTTCTCTCAAGATTAGTGACACGTGCTGTTGTAGAACGATCAACTATAGTATTGAGTTGGCTTGATGCAGTTCCAAGTTTTGCTCTAAACCCATCTGCAATTCCCGAAGTTCTCATATAATAGTGTGCTCTATTCTTTCTTGTTTGAGCAATTTCTCTCATTGCACCATCATAAAGAATGCCTTGTTCTTGAGCTACAATATCTCTTCTTTTTCTTTCAAGCCCTTCTTGTAACCCATTCCATAAAAGTGCCTCACGCTTAGCGGCTTCCACAATTTCTTTTTTCATTGTTGCTGCAATTTCAACCATCGCGTCTTCATTTGTAACAATAGTGAGAAGTTGTTTTAGGACTGCTTGTGAAATCTTTTCAACGTCCCCTGCTGTTGTTTTCATGCCGGTATCTTGGACAATACCATTCATCATGTCTGTTACGGCCGTTCGAAGTCCTTTATATTCCTTTAATATCGCTTCAGTTATTTGTCCTGCATCAAGACCTTGTTGGCGAAGTGCAGCAAGAGATGCAACTAGTGACTGTCCCATGCTGGCTTTTAGAATATCAATGTGCCTGTGCTTGCAATTGAGTATGCAATGATAGAATCCATAAGTTCTGTTCCACTCATATTCTCAAGAGCTTCTGGAGTAGAAAGTTTTGCAACAACTGCATCTGCTTTTGCTTTTGCGGCTGTATATCCTGACTCACGAACAACTTTTCCTGCAAGTGTTTTTTCATGTGTTTTCATGACTTGTGCGAGTTCTGAATCTGCAGGTAATACTCCATCAGCTATTACTACATTTCCATCAAGGTCGACCTGAAGTACTGGTTTTACTCCACCCGTCACACTGTCTAGTGCAATCATATATTGAGTGGTGATGTCAGTAATTGTTTGTCCCATTGCGATAGCTACATGCTCACTTTCGTTAATAAACTCAGCAATATCTTCAGGTGGAAGCATCGCTGCAGATTGTGTAACAAAAAGCATATCTTCTCTCCCTAACTTTTCAAGTGTAGGAACAAGCTTCTCTTTTTGTTCAGGTGTTCCATACCATCCGACAACTCTTATAGCCTGCATAATAAAATTATCTTTGACAGGAACTTCTTGAAGAGTTAGTTCCCCCATTTCAGGGGTTCTTTTGCCTGTCACAACATTTGCTACAAGTCGTAATCCTGTTGGCCCACTAATTGTGGTATAGCCATTAAGGAGACTTAATGTCGCCTCTGCTGCAATTTCAGCAAGTTCATCCCGTCTCCAACCTTTCAATTCTGTTCCAGTCATATCAGTCATACGAACGTGATCTTTATGTGTTGGAACTCTATCTGATTCCATAACGACGATTTTATTACACATCTGTCTCCACTGATCAGATTCAATCCATGTCCCATATTCAGTATTATTTATTTTTTGGACCATTCGATCAAAGAAATCTTTTACTAATTCTTTATTCCAATTTGGAAGCGAATTTTTAAGGATATGATCAGCTACGGTTCGTACTTCTGCGGCATATCTTCGTTTTCCAGGTTCTCTCATTGAGTCGACCATTATGTCAGAAATAATTTGAATAAATCTCTCATGTGGCCCTTTTTTTGCTCGAACTGAATCACCTGCAAACTGTTCAAAAATCATACTCGCTCCTAATAATTCAGTTGCAATAATATTTCTTCGTGCTTCATTGGCTTCGCCAGGTGCATTCATAATGGCGCTTCTTATTCTCTTATCAAAACCAACCAAATACTTATCAAATGCTCTATTTAAATGAGGAGCCATACCCTTATCCCAATCTCTACCAAAGTACATCTGTAATCCTGGTGGTTGGTCTACGACTTGACACACATCATCTCTAAAGGTAAGAATAAGGTTTAATAAATTATCTTCCCCTTCAGGATTTGTGCCTTTTCGAATAATTTTAGTTACATCAGCTCCGAAGTTTTCAGCAAAATCACCACCAAAGTCAATTTTTCCAGTTGTGGTATAGATTAAATATGCCGTTTCTTGTGGTGACAAACCCATTCCCTGGATTTTTGCAATTGCTTCCTGTGAAGCTTTTGACATTTTTCTCGTATCTTTGAGTGGTCTGAGCTCATCAATTGCATAACTTAATCGAACAAGCATATGAGGTGAGAATGTCCCCATTGCTGATAATATTTCATAAAAAGTGTTATATTCAGGAATTGTTGCTTCAAGACTTCTCGTTGCACTTTCAAGTGAGGCAATAAGGGAAGCTTCAAATTTCTGAAAATCAGCAAGTTCTGGGCTTGTTCCTACATTTATTCCGTTCTCTTCAAGTACTCCAAATATTGCTGTTCCTGCTGATGTTCCAGATTTTCTTCTGAGTCTGCTGTCTTTTGCGGTCATAAGCATTTCTAAACAGAGAAGAAGTTCTCCTGAATTTTTTCTTGTGCCCTTTGCTGGACCAGTTTCAATATATTGTGTAAATGCACCAAATAAATCTGGGTCTGCAACGATTCCTCGAATAAAGTGTGTTTGCACTGATCCTAATGTTCGAACTCTTTTAGCTCCACGTGATTCTCCAGCTCTTGGTCTCTCTCTATCAGATAAACTTTTTACTAAGATAGATTCCGAATTTCCAAGAAGAGAAAGCATGTCAAAAGCAATTCGTTGTCTTATGTCAAAATTTGCCTTACTTTTTCGTATAAAATTAAATCCGGAAGTAACAGCTGACTCAAGGAATGAAACTGAATATATATCATCAGCTTTACTTAACGAACGTTGAAAATTGTCGATATTGCTCTTTATTGTGCTGAGAAATGATCCAGGCGCACCTTGTATTGTTCGTTCGCCATAAGCAATATCATAATAATTATTCCATACAGAATCCCACACACTTTGTGCTGCCTCAATGGTTCTTTGTCTTTGTTCATCGGTTGTTTCTTCAGAAACTACTGGAAGAGCTTTAATTTTTGTGTTTGCCTCATCCATAAGTTTTCCCAATGCAAGATGCTCCATTGCGGCTACCCCAATTCCATCCGACATGGTTTTATATAAACCTGCTAATTCTGCCTGTAATTTTACATCTGGAACAGTGCGAACTGCATCAAGAAGTTGTTTTTCAACAGCAGCAAATACATTATATTTTCTAGTTCCAGAATCAGCATCAGCCACTTTTTCAAGATTTGTATGATTTATAAATCCAGTGAACAGCGTTTTGAGTTCTGCATACACATTAAATTTACGTCCGTATCCTACAACGTCGTGATTCATGGTACCAATTAATTCATTTACCAATTCTGGCTCTTGAACCCATGATTCATATAATTGGCTTCTCCCATCTTTCAAATTCTCTGATTCAGTTAAAGTTTTAAAGATTGATATTAATTTTTCTGCAAGTGTCGCATTTGCATTTCCACTGCGTATTGCTGGAATTAATGCGTCAATTCCCGCTTTGATAAAGCGTCTTTGGTGTTCAGCTGTATGTCTACTTAATTGTGAAATAACTGCATCGATATATTCAATTTCTTTTTCAGCAACATTTGCGTGACTTCCTCCAATTCCGTGTCGTTTATCGGCAATAACAGCCAAAACGCCACCTTTACCATCTTCTCCAGACCAAAATTCTCTCATTGGTTTTAGTTCTTGTTCTTCTCGAACCTGTCTTGCAGTTTCTTGCTCTTCGCCTACCACAACTGAAATAGGGCTATCAACTACCATACTAATAACTGAGTCAAGAGCTCTACTTGCTTTAAATTCAGACTGAATTGTTTCATATAAAGTTGCGATACCTCCAGCAATTTGTGCAACGGTAGTAGTATCAATTTTTGTAAGAAGACTCTCCGCAGCTCTTGCAAATGCAGTACCCAATTGTGGGGATAATTGTTTAACTGCGTCTATAAGTTGTTTTGTTTCCTCTACTATATCAGCGCTTATTCTGAGGTTTGATTCGCCTAAAAGACCGTACGTCTCGTCATTCATTCTT
This sequence comes from Candidatus Roizmanbacteria bacterium, assembly GCA_026395475.1. GTDB lineage: Bacteria > Patescibacteriota > Microgenomatia > UBA1406 > GWC2-37-13 > JAKBEU01. The sequence continues at coordinate 6,560 of JAPLYQ010000004.1, forward strand.
CCGACAATTAATTCCAATTCTTTCGTTGCTTCTTCAATATATTTCTCTGGTTTTACATCTGCAAATTTACGAGCGTACATTTTTCTAACTCCTTCTTCATCTACATCAACAATAAGTGTGTGATATAAATCTCTTAAATCTACATATTTTGATTTTTTAAGAGCTTCAAGTACTTTCTCACGAGCTTGTTCAATAAAGAGTCCCTTTAATAGTGGACTTCCGTTAGCATCAATTGCTTGTAATAATTCTGTATATTGTGATTGAATAGC
>JAPLYQ010000146.1 GCA_026395475.1 Candidatus Roizmanbacteria bacterium
ATATATCTTTAGCTTTTCTCCTCATTATTATAATATCAGCCATTATTATCATTCCCAAATCCACATGGAAAAAGATTTTCAGTGGAAACAATTTTGCTACAGTATTTATATCATCCGACACCGTTTACAACCGCGCAGTTTATAGAAACTGGACAGCGCACGGTAACGCTTGGGGAGAAAATGTCGGTTGGCTCACATTCTCACCAAACTCAAACTCCACAGTATATGTGGCAGACGATTCTCTCTCGGGTTATTTGTATGGAGAAAACATCGGTTGGATTTCACTTTCATGCAGAAACACCGACACTTGCAGTAGCGGTGTCAATTATGGAGTATCAAATGATGCAGAAGGTAATTTGTCTGGTTTTGCATATGGAGAAAATATCGGTTGGATAGATTTCGGCACATCCACAGCAGAATACCAAGTAAAAATATCCAATGCAGGCGTTTTCTCCGGTTATGCCTACGGAGAAAATGTCGGTTGGATAAACTTTGGTATAGATGCATATTCTGCCACTACAACTTGGACTCCACGTTCCACAAGAGCCGAGTGTGATGATGGAATAGACAATGATAATAATGGAAAGATTGATTATCCAGACGATCCAAACTGTTCTTCGCTTACAGATAACACAGAATCTCCATCTACAAAAGCAAGAGCAAGATCAGTCGCAACTACAACAAACGGTGAAGGAGGAGACACAGACACATCTTCTACAACATCTACAACAGCGAGTACAACTCTAGCACTTGCGACCACAACTGCTACAACAACAAAACCAAAAGACAACGTACTTACACCAATAAATACGGTAGAAGTTCCTGTAATCATTCCGCAAAAACTTGCGCTCCAAGACCTTCCAATATTTAGTAATACCACTGGTTCTGATTCAAGTGGAAAAACTTCTTTCACTTTTGCACCTACAATAAACACATTTCTCGAGGCGCCACTTCCAGAAGAGATTACAACCACACTCGATAAATCACAAGAATTAAAAGATTACTTTGCTACAGTTGGACTTATAAAAATACAAGATTTCGCATCACTTTCTCGCAAACCAATTGCCGTATCTTCTACTTCAAGTCCAGTAAGTTTATTTACAGTATCAAATGGAACCACAACTATCAGAACTTATATAACCAATGATGCAAATAATCAGATGATACAGCTTGTCCGTGTAGCTTCTGGCACTCCACTTACGATATCTTTCACACCAACCGATATTAACGAAACAACAGGCACATGGAACAACAAGAATATCTTATTCATATCATACGGAAATCAAGCAACATTCAAACTCACAGCACCATCACTCCCAGGTAAATATTATTTCACCTCACAATCATCACCTCTATCACTTGTAATAGAGGTATTAAACATACAACCAATTCAAAATAATCCAGCGACTTGGGTGTCAAAGGTATTGAGGTGGTTGGGGTTGTAGGGCGTCATTGCGAGCGTAGCGTGGCAATCCAGAATTAATTCAATTAAACCTAGATTGCTTCGCTACGCTCGCAAAGACAGACGGGGGAAAAATTTATTAATTTTAATCATTTATATAAAAACATGTTCACATTTAATTCAGGAATTTTAGATAAAACAAAACTATTTTCAAACTTTCTTTTGATACTTCTTGTTGCTGGAAATATTTTCTTTAGTATTCAATATATAGAAAGCATAAAACAACAAAATGCAGTCCAGTCAGACAACACTACTACAAGAATACAAGCATCCAAGCTTCTAAAACTTTTTGTTGATGTTTCTTATTCTGACCGTGTATCTCTAGAAAATGATGTCATCCAGATGAATGATGCAGACATCACCAGCAAATGGGCTATTTTTGTCGCAAGCGCTGATGCAAAGTCCGCTCAATCAAATGCCGTCATACTCATGAAATTATTAACAAACAAATTACTTTTGAATTAATTTATTAATTATTAACGCCTAAAACATTTATTAAAATGTTCGGCAAATCAAAACAAAAAATGAAAATAAAAACCAAATTCAAACAAATCATTTTCTATGTTCTCGGAGCTTTTCTCGTAGTCGGGGGAGTAGTGCTTGCAGATATTATAAATAAACTTCTACCTACAGGAAGCCCAAGCAGTCCATCAACAAATATGGTAACACTTGAAGATATATACAAAAAAACTCAGGATTTTACTTACACCAAACCTTCCTCTCACGATATTTCCACTTCTTCTCTGCCATCAAATTCAATGAATACGCTACAAGATATCTGGGATTCTCTTACATTAAATCCCGTCTCTTCAAGCACTATTCTTACAAGCAATACCATTATGGGCATAGCTGGTAATGTTACTCTTCCGTCAGAGTCTGATGTAAGAAAATACACAGTTTATGGTTCTTCTGATGTGAATAGTCCAAATTATAAAACAGGAGGTCTTGTAGTTTCTTCTGGGCTTGCACCACTTCAGTGGTCTGCCCAAGCATCTGTAGGTCTATGCTGGGATACTGATCCAAATGGTTTTGGTTATGGAGTATATTGTGCTATTAATAGCGGACTTCTAGCAATTCCAAACACTAGTTATGTTCCCCAATCTTGTATATCAAATGCCTCATTTGATTGCAGTGGCAGTTGGGACAATACAAAAACTGGTTGTGAAGGACAAGACGCATCTTGTGTTTATACTCCCGCATCAGGTGCTGTTGGAGCAGTGGAATATTGCAAACATCTAAACACAGCAGGGACAACCCTTACTAATTCAATCGGTATATGGAGTTTGCCAACAGAAGCTCAGTTAATGTCAGCTCTAGCAAATGAATTCACTCCAGGAGGCTCACCTATAGGCGCTTTCCAAGATAACACCAGGTATTGGTCAGGTAGTGAGAGTGACAGCAGCAGCGCTTGGAGCGGCAACGACTACTTCGGCTATTTGGGCTACCTCATCGACTACAAGTTCAACCAGTATTCAGTGATTTGCGTCCACTAGCATTCTTTCTGCATTTCTGCATTTTTCCATTCTCTTCGAAATGACTCTGGTAATCCAGAGCATTTCGGAGAGAGGTATCAAAAAATATGTCTAATTATTCTAAACTCCCAATATACAATAGTATCCTTTTTCTTCTGAAAGATTTGTATGAACGAGTTCCAAAATTTTCCAAACAATACAAATATATTTTGGGAGAAAAAATGTTGTATTGTTGCATCAAAACAATTATATTGATAAATCAAATAAGCGAAGAAAGAGATTATGAAAAGAGAATTTTTTATTTATCAAAAATTTCAGAAAACATAAATATTCTTTTGGTTTATATAAGATTGGCGAACGAATTGAATCAGTTGGGAAAAGAAAACGTGTATTTTTTTCTATCGGAAAAAGTTTTAGATATTTTAAATCAAACAGAGAATTGGAAAAAGTTTTTACAAAAGAAATAAAACTTCCCCAGAATTGTTTGTCTGTGGACAAGCAAGCGCGGGAAAAAGAATGCCACCTTCCGCTCCCCAGCTCTTTTAATGTAGTATCAAAAGGGCTGGGGGATAAATGGTCATCATGATTTAGTCGGAAGGAATTAAATAGGCGCTTTCCAAGATAACACCAATTATTGGTCAGGTAGTGAGAATGACAACAACAACGCTTGGAACGGCAACGACAACAACGGCAATTTGAACAACAACAACGACAACAAGAACAACCAGAATTCAGTGATTTGCGTCCACTAGCACTCTTTATTCCAATTTTCTGTTTGGTTTGAAATTATTTTTTTGATATGACTATTTTTACTATAGAAAAATTATATAAAGCATACAAAGAGTGCTTGAGAAACAAGAAAAATACGACAAATGCATTGAAGTTTGAAATAAATCGCGAGAAAAATCTTTGGAAACTGCTTCGTGATTTAAAAACAGGCAGGTATGAAATTTCTCGGCATATTTGTTTTGTTGTAACAAAACCATCACCACGTGAGATATTTGCTGGAGATTTTCGTGACAGAATAGTGCATCATTTGCTTTGTAATGAAATACAATATCTTTTTGAGCATGATTTTATAGAAAGTTCATATGCAAACAGAAAAGGAAAGGGAACACATAAAGCAGTAAAGGAATTAAAATTTCATTTGGTAAGAGGTGGCAGAAATAGACAAAGATTATATTTTTTGAAAATGGATATAAAAGGTTTTTTCAGAAACATAAATAAAAATATTTTGTGGAAAATTATAGAAAAGAAAATCTTGGAAAGTCTAACGGATGAAAATTGGAATGTTGAAGTATCATGGCTTGCAAAAAAGATAATTTTTCATGATCCAACCTCAAACTATGTATTTAAAGGTAAAGAAGAAACAAAAAAACTTATACCAAGAGAAAAATCGTTGCTGTTTGGGGACAGAAATACAGGATTGCCAATAGGAAATCTGACAAGCCA
>JAPLYQ010000133.1 GCA_026395475.1 Candidatus Roizmanbacteria bacterium
TATGCAAAAAATGCATGTATTAAAAATAAATACCCATATCTATATTGGTCGGGAAATACAATTGGAGAACCATACCCCACTTCAATCGCTAACGGTTGGTATGTTTCAAAGAGTGACTTGAAATCTTTTATGGAGAAAAAACTAATCGAAATTGGCTTAAATCAAAAAGAAAGCAAAGATATGATGGAATATTGGATTCCTCAAATGGAATCTAAAAATGTGCCATATTATAAAATAAGTTTTTTAACAACGAAACAAATGAACACACTTGTTCCAATGAGTATTCAGCCACAACCAAAGTCAATCCTTCGAGTGTTTTTAGACTTTTTACCTTTATCAAAAAAACCCATCGATACAATTTCTCCACAAAACATTACTCCATTTATAAGAGATGGATTTACCGTTGTTGAGTGGGGAGGATTAAAAAGATAATTATGTTTAAGACCTACGATTCAAAAATCAAAAAATTATTATCCACCAATGCCACCAATACAAATTGGAAAAAAATATTGGAACATCATAAAGAAATGATTATGTTGATTCAACACGAAAGACTTATTCATTTGTTGGTGACAATTTTTGTAGGTATGGTAATGTCTCTTTCTTCATTTGTTGTTATCACAACAAAGCAACCGGATCTTCTCATTATTTTTATTCCACTTTTACTTCTCTTTTTGGCATATTTATTTCATTATCGATTTTTAGAAAATACCACTCAAAATTGGTATCTTCTTGAAGAAGAAATACAAAAAAAACTCAACTAATGCAACTTGTAGGTTTATTTTAATGTATCAAGTTGTTTCTGAATATCTAAGAATATCGCTTCAATAGATTGTTCTCCGTTTATTTCTTTCAAAATATCGTCACTTTTCATTAATTGCAAAATAGGGGAGGTATGATTATGAAATTCTTCTAAACGGTGTTTAATTGCTGCAGGTTCATCATCAATTCGTTTTATTAATTCTCCACCACACTCACACTTCGTTCTTTGTGGTTCCAAAAAAATACTATATCCTTTTTTACAAACCGCACATAATCTTCTCCCTCCAAGACGTTTTAATGCTTCTTCATCAGAGATATGGATATATAGACCAACATTTAATTTGATCTGTTTTTCTGCAAGATATTCCTTCAAAGATTGGTACTGAACTACTGATCGAGGAAAACCGTCAAACAAGTATCCTTCCATACTCACTCGTTCGTCCAATTCATCACAAATCATATCCATAATAATGCCATCCGGTAGAAGTATTCCTTTTTGATTGACTAAATGATTTAAGATATCGGACTTTTTATCATGGAGTAATGCACGTTGACGAATCATTGCACCAGCCTCAATATAAATTAATCCGTACTTCTGTAATATAAGTTGAGCTTGGGTTCCTTTTCCACAACCTTGTGGTCCAATAAGAATGATGTTAAGCATAAACTTCATTATATATAAAGAAGTCGTGGTTAATTTGAATTTCTCAAATAACGACTTAATAAATAAATCACTTTTTTCCGATTGTGGAAATACCAAGGATTTTGTATAACCCACAAAATCCGATTGCTCCCGTAATAAGAGCTATAATTCCCACAACTCCCGCAACAGTCTGGGTAATTCCAGTGAGGCTAGTCATGGCTAATCCAAGTAATATAACCCCTAAGATAACGCGAATGATGCGATCCGTTTTTCCTTCATTTTGTTTTGGCATAAGTAGACATGAATTCATAATGAGTTAAGTATAAAGAATAATACATAATATATCTTGACAAACACAGTATACTATATTAAACTTACATATAGTTAAGTAAATATACATATGAGAACAAATTGTTCACAAGTTGTAATAGAAAATTTCTTTGAACCAGGAATATTATATTTACTTCTAAAAAAACCAAGTTATGGATACGAAATTCAAAAGGAGCTTAAAAAGAATTGTATCTGTGAAGTAAATATCGGGAATCTTTACCGGTGTTTATCACGCATGCAAAAGCAAGGATACATAAAACGAGAAGGGTTAAAAAGTGACATTGGACCAAAAAGATTTAGTTACTCTATAACAAAAGAAGGAAAGATATATTTGTCCTCATGGATTGATTCATTAAAAAAACAAAAAAAGGTTATCAGTTCATTAATTAATAATTACAAAAAAATAATATGAAAACAGTAAAAGTATTTTCAACTCCAACATGTCCCTATTGTCATATGGCAAAAGCCTACCTGAAAGATAAAAAAATATCTTTTGAAGATATTGATGTTTCAGCAGATCAAAACGAAGCACATGCGATGGTAGAACGATCTGGAGAAATGGGTGTGCCTCAACTATGGATCGGAGATCAGATAGTGATTGGATTTAACAAACCAGTAATTGATGAATTATTAGGGATATAAACACGGCAATTTTTTATTCAAAATAAATCGTAGATTACTCCTTACTCCTATATAATGAAAGTAATATATGGTTGGAAAAAAAGTTGTAACAATTGGGATATTTCTTTTTGTCTTCACTTTTTTGACAATTTATACAGTTCATGCTGTAACACATAATATATGTGAAGAAGCAGGAGGGCAGTGTCGTGATTTTTTAGATGGTTCATATAAAACTCCAGATGATCAGTGCAAAGATAGAATTGGATATGACTACAAATACGATGCATCAAAACCTTGTATATATTGTCAAACATGCCCAAAACGAGTTTGTTGTATATATGATAAATCACTCCCATCTCCACTTCCTACCGCTATTCCCACTCCAACTTTACCCCCACAGCTGACATACTATCCTGTCATTCCCCTACCTCAACCAAAAATAAGTCTTCCAGTATCTGAACCGAAAGATCCCAGATGTGCTAGCTTTGGCACTAGTTACACCATTGCTTGCTGTAAATTTGATCCCGAAGGATGTGTGTTAGGTGAAAATAAAATCACATGGGATGGTTGTCTCCAGCTTGGAGGTAAGTGTGATTCTTTAAATACAGCTAAAGGAGGAGTTTATAATATTTGCCCCAATGGTGTAACTCAACAAAATCCTACAAAAGATTGTCAGAAAGAAAGTAAGCCACAAACATCTGATGAAAATATAATTACACCTCAAAATACACCAATAGATCAGTCCATTATTACAGAATGTGAGGCT
>JAPLYQ010000143.1 GCA_026395475.1 Candidatus Roizmanbacteria bacterium
AGGAATCACTGTTGAGTATAGAGATCAGGGAACAGGATACCATCAGCCCAAAGGCATTTGGATTATTTATCATAAAGATTTGAACTCCATCTCTTATCGGGAAGAAATTGAATCCATAGAGATTGCCCCCTCCATTCTCTCTCTCTTTGGCGTTAAAGCTCCCTCCTATATGAAAAACCCTTTGGCCTCAGTTAAAGAAATTAAGGATCTCATCCCACAAGAAGCACGCGCACCCGATTTTTCTTGAGGCTTAGGGGGGGGATATACTATAAAAAATTCGCAACCATTTCCAGATGGGTACCACGACAATCTTATATTTCTTATCATTAATTTCCAAAGTTTCAGTGTACTCTTCATTTTCAGTAATAATTAGCCCAACAGACAAAGAAAATTTATCCATAGCCTCTATCAACCCTGATATTTCTCTTGTCTTAGTTGAGGGATCATTTAATTCGGCACATACCTGAATAACCTGCTGTGTATGGGCCCCCTCTCGTATGATGAAGTCACATTCTTTAGAATCTTGATAGTAAAATATGTCATACCCTCTACGTTTTAGTTCTATAAACACTATGTTTTCCAACATACGTCCACGATCTTCACTCGTTCTAAATCCTAAGATTCTCGCCAAGGCATGATCAATAAAATAAACTTTTCGGGGAGCTTGTTGTTGAGCCTTTAGATTGTCATCATATCGATTCACAAAGAAGCATAGGAAGCTATTTTCAATGTAGCCGCAATAATCAGAAATAGTTGTCCTGCTCTTAATAATTTCTCCATTATTATTAATCATTCCGAGAAGTTTGGACAAGGCAATCTCTTTGCTGCAATTGCTTGCCAAGAAAAAGACAAGCTTTTTTAAGGCATCTGGGTTTCCAATCTTATACCGAGCTATTATGTCCCTATAAAGTATACTTTCATATAATGAGCTCAAATATTCGGTATCTTGGTTTGTTATATAGGCTGGGATTCCTCCAAGTTCCAAATACTCAGCATATCTCTTTTTCAACAGGCCAATTTCTGTTGTGCTGAAATCTTGTCGTTCAAGCGGAACATCTAACTGCGAGAATTCGGCAAAAGAGATTGGATAAATATCTAAGGCTATATATCTGCCAGTTAACCTAGTTCCTAATTCTTCGCTGAATAAATTGGCATTTGATCCCGTTATATATATCTTACAGCCCGCATTATACATGCGCCGAACAAAGAGTTCCCAGGCCGGTATATTTTGAATTTCATCTAGATAAAAAGTTTTTTGTACCCCATAAAGAGAGATCAGTGTTTGATGTAAAACTTCAAAGTCATCAGTTCCAAAGGTAACAAGTCTTTCATCCTCGAAATTAAAACAATAATCATTTCCGCTTCCACGCAATCTGCGTGCGTGCTCTAGCAATACAGATTTACCACACCGCCTAAGACCCGAAAGAACAATAATTTCCTTATTTTGACCAAGCTTACTGAGCCTATTTTCGGCTGTTCTCTGTATATACGGTTCTGGCCAATCATTATTTTCATGCTGGTCTAATATGATCCGTTTAAGTAGTTCCTGTGATATTGCCATCAAACCCTCCATTCATAATGGAAGGTTATAATATAAACCA
>JAPLYQ010000123.1 GCA_026395475.1 Candidatus Roizmanbacteria bacterium
ACCTATTTAAATGAGGTTGTTAAATTATAAATTGGTGTTATGACAGAGACCACCAGAAAGCCAACTCCAAGACCTAAAATTACCAAAATAAGAGGCTCAATAAGTGTTGTAACTGTTTTGATTGCAAGTTCTGATTCTAGATCGAAGTAATGAGAAATACGCATCATCGTATCATCAAGATTCCCTGTTTGCTCTCCTACTGAGACCATCTGTACAAGAATTGGTGGGAATATATCTTCGTTATTAAATGCATTACCGAGTGAAACACCACGTTCAACCTCTTTTACTATATGTGCAAATGCATTTCTATAAACTGCATTTCCGGTTGTTTCCACAATGATCATCAACGTATCTAAAATAGAAACACCAGCACCAATTAGAATAGATAATGTACGTGTTGAATCTACTAATGATGAGATACTGACAATTTTTCCAAAAATAGGCATTTTTAAAAGAATCGTATCTAAAAGTAGTTTTCCTTGAGGAGTTTTAATATATCTATTAATTGCGCCAGAAATAAAGAAGCCTCCGATAAGAACAAGTGGCCAAAATTGTGCTAAAAATCCAGAGACAAACATAAGAATTTTTGTTGAAATTGGGAGATCTATATTAAAATCTTTGTAAAGATTGAGAAGCTTAGGTATAACAAAGGTTATCATGAGGAACATAATCGCTCCCATTGCTACAAAAACAACAACAGGATATGTGAGTGCACCTTTCACTTTCCCTTGAAATTCACGTTCCTTTTCCAAATTGTCAGCAAGCTTAAGTAAAATATCGCTCATTTTTCCAGATGCTTCACCTGACTTAACTAAGGCAATGTATAGGTTCGAAAAATGTTGTGGATATTTTTGTAATGCTTTTGAAAATGGGTTTCCTGTTAGGACTTCTTTTTGAATGTTTTGAATTATTTGAATCATTCCATCTTTAGTCATTTGTTTCTCCAAAATTGCAAAACAGTCTACAAGGGTTAATCCAGCATTCAACATGATTGCAAGTTGACGAGTAAACTCAACGATATCACTAAAAGTTACTTTATCAAAAATAGCATTGAACTGGGAGAAAATCGGTTTGTTTTGAGATATGGAAATAGGAACGTAGTTATTTTTTCTTAAAAAATTAAGGACCTCACCTTCTGTGGTAGCCTCAATAGTTTTTTGGACTACAACATCATTTTTTACAGCTTTGAATGAAAATTTCATGAGTTAATTTTTATGGAATAAGATGAGTAATAATATTTTTTCTAACTGCATACATATATGCTGTTTGTTTTGTGATTCTCCCAGCTGAATATAGTTTTTCAAGATATTTTTCAAATAAAATCATGCCGCTTTGTTCACTAGTTTCGATTACATTGTCAAGTTGGAATACCTTACCATCACGAATAAGTGGGGCAACAGCAGAATTATTAAGTAAAACCTCAATTGCTGGTATACGTTGAGCTCCATCTGAAGAAGGCACTAAACGTTGTGCAACAACTGCGATGAGAGAATTTGCAAGTGAACTCTTAATTTGATTTTGTTGATGAGATGGGAATACGTCTATTATTCTATTTACAGCTTCACTTGCAGAACCTGTGTGGAGAGTTGAAAACACTAAGTGCCCCGTTTCCGCGATTGTGAGCACAGATTGGATTGTTTCATAATCTCTCATTTCTCCAACTAACACAATATCTGGATCTTCACGTAATACCGCTCTCAAAGCTCCAGTCCATGAAAGTGTATCTCGACCAACTTCTCGCTGTGAGATAACTGAGCGTGCCTTGGGATACACAAATTCAATTGGATCTTCAATGGTTACTATGTGTTCAGAATCTTTAATATTAAAATCATTAATAATTGACGCAAGAGATGTAGATTTGCCCTCTCCAGTGGGACCTGTGAATAAAATAAGCCCCTGTTTATAGGCGGTAAATGTATTAAAAATATCTGGTAGATTCAATTCCTGAATTGTTTTAATTGCAGATGGAATAAGTCTAAATGAAGCGGCGGTTGATCCACCCGCCTGGTACAAATTAACTCTAAATCTCACTCCTTCAAATGGATAGCTAAAGTCTATTTCTTTATTTTCGATAAACAATCCTTGCTGTATATCGTTTAACAAGGCTCTTGCCATTATGTCTGCATCTTCCTTTAAAACAATGCCGAACTCTCGTAAATAAAGCAATTTACTATTAATACGTATTGTAGGGTAATACCCTTCTACAATATGTAAGTCTGAAGCATTTCTCAAACACGTTTCCTTTAACAATAATTGAATATTAAACATATTAGTTTAGACTTCGGCAACTCGCAATACTTCTTCAATAGTCGTAATACCCTCAAGAACTTTTAGATAGCCATCCTGTTTCATACCAATCATATTTTCTGTTTTTGCTTGTTCTTGAATTTCTTTCGCTGATGCCTCTTTAAGGATTAGTTTATTAATAGCTGGAGTTATTTTGAGAACTTCAAAGATGGCAATTCTTCCTAGATATCCAGTGAGATTGCATTCTTGACATCCTTTACCATGAGCAATTCTAATTGGTTCACCTTTTGTGTATTTGGTTGGCAATGCGTTGCCTAGGACAGTTTTTATATTTTCTTGGATTTCAGGTGGTGGCGTGTACCATTCTTTACATGCATCACAGATTCTTCTTGTAATACGTTGAGCTAATGAAGCATTTAAAACCGATGAAATAAGAAATGGTTCTGCACCCAAATCAATTAAACGTGGGATTGCAGTTGCTGCATCGTTTGTATGAAGAGTAGAAAAAACTAAATGACCAGTAAGTGCAGCTTGTATTGCAAGTTGTGTTGTTTCGGAATCTCGAATTTCTCCCACAAGAATAATGTTTGGATCTTGTCGTAGAAATGAACGAAGCCCAGTTGCAAAAGTTAGACCTGCTTGTTGGTTAATTTGCACTTGGTTAATTCCCTCAATTTGGTACTCAACAGGATCTTCCAAGGTAACGATGTTTACTGTTGGTTTATTTAGGCTCGTAAGTATCGAGTAGAGAGTTGTTGTTTTACCAGAACCTGTAGGACCGGTTACGAGAATAATTCCGTAAGGTCGGGCGATTGCATCTTCAAGATCTTTAAACTGAATTCCACGTAGCCCAAGTTCTGCCGTTGCAGGCAAACCACCTGTTTTTTTGAGAAGTCGCATAACAATTTTTTCTCCATGTACTGTTGGAAGCGTTGACACACGAAGATCTACTTCCTGCTCTCCAACCTTAAAACTAAATCGGCCATCTTGTGGGATACGGCGCTCATCAATCTTCATTTGTGACAAGATTTTAATACGCGAACTAAGTGAATCATGGATAGAACGAGGGAGTGTTAGCTTTTCCTGAAGAATACCATCGATTCTATAACGGACTCTCGTTTTATCTTCTTCTGGTTCGATATGTATATCTGATGCTCTTCCCTTCACTGCAAATTCCAAAATGGTATCTACTATTTTTGCGATAGGAGCCTCCTTCACCACGGTTGTCTCATCAATCTTTTCGACTTGGTTTGACTTATTGCGCCCAACTTCTTCTAATGCTTCTTTAACCTCAGGACTTAACCCTTTTGCATAAACTGCATTTATTGCCTTTTCGATATCTTCTGCATAAGCAAGAGAAAAAATAATTCTCTTCCCAGTTTTTCTTTCTAAAAAGTCCAGAAGACTAATATTGAGAGGATCAGCGCTTGCAATAGAGATAACATCTGTTTTAACATCATATTCGTAAGGAATAATGGTGTATCTTCTTGCAATAGGTTCTGAGACAAAATTAAGCGCTTGTGGATTTGCAGATGTAACAGAAATATCAATAAAGGGAACGTTTAAAAATTCTGCTTGTATTTTTAAAACATCATCTTTCTTTATGCTTCCTTGTTTTAAAAGGTATTCATATATTGGACTGCTTTGGTGCAGTGAGTCGATTTCAAGCTGCTCAGCCTCTGTTTGAGTGATAACTTTATTTTCGACAAGCTTTAATAAAAACGATTTCGGTGTAATGTACATATATAATTAAAAACGTACAGGCACTCAACTTTATCTTAACTAATTTTTGTTTTTAAAAAAAACTAAAAGAAATTAATTTGAAAAAGTATGCCTTCAATTAACTATAGTGTGAAATTTGGTAGAATGCAATAACTGTGATACCTCAAATCTTAACTATCATCGACGAGACTGCAATTGAAACATGCATTTCTCAATTTGCTCATCAAAATGAGATAATTCCTGCACAAACAATCATTGTTCGACCCGAAAAAGAGGAGATAACAGTTGAGCATATTCATCTGTTGAGGAAAGATATACAGTTTTCTTTTAAAGGAAAAGTATTAGTAGTTATACTAGCGCTCGATAATTCAAGTATTGAAGTTCAAAATTCACTTCTCAAATGTCTTGAAGAAGATTCTGAGAGGATTCAGTTTTTATTTGTGGTTCATAATCCTACTCGCCTTTTGCCTACAATACTTTCTCGATGTAGCGTCGTTCATCACGATTTAAGTACACGTGTCGAGAAATCAATTGCTTCCTATGAAGATATATTTTCTTTTCAAAATAATTCTGACAGCACTAAAGAGGACGCTGTTTCAAAAATTGACTCATATATAGAGTATTCAAAGCTCAAAGATCATCGAGTACTTAGAACGATGTTAAACATAAGGAAGTTAATTATTGATAACAATGTAAACCCCATTTTAGCGTTGGATCACATATTGATTTTTCTTTCAAAAACAAGTACGATGAAAGTATCCAATGAAAAATAAAAAGGCATTCACTCTTATAGAACTCATCGTAGTTATCGCTATTTTGGCAGGGTTCGTCGCTCTTCTTTTTCCAAACTTTATGGAAATTCGTATGAAATCGCGTGACACGCAGCGAAAAAGCGATTTGAGAACTCTTCAAAAAACATTTGAACTCTATAAACAAAATCAAACTCGTCCAGATTATCCTGACACTTTACCACTCCCATGTGGAAGCCTTAATGATGCGACTGTTGTCTATATGCCAAAAATTCCGCAAGAACCATTAACAAAATGTGGAAGCGGTGCCAAAAATTATTACTATGTAAGAAGTGGTGCTGATAAAGAAGTATATGTATTGGCTGCTTGCCTTGAAATTGCAAATGATCCTACTGCTAGTACTTGTCCGCTTGATTTTTCTCAAAATACAAGCTTTACCTGCTCAACGAACAAATGTTATCAATTAAGCCAACCATAAAAATGAAAAAATCTTTTACATTGCTTGAAATGATGATTGTACTTGGGATTATTGCCCTGATGCTTTCGGTC
>JAPLYQ010000005.1 GCA_026395475.1 Candidatus Roizmanbacteria bacterium
CTTGCGAACTCACTCAATATTCCAGCTGTGAAGTTAGTTTCAATGGTAGGCATTCCTGACTTTCTTGAAAGAGCAGACTTAATGGGTCTTCACACACTTGCCCCAACACAAGAAAACCTGAATCGCTTTGGCCTTTCCATTACTTTAGGAGGAGGAGAAGTCAGTTTACTTGATCTTTCCAACGCATTTGCAGTATTTGCTCGTGGTGGCGTACGTAAAGAGCCCGTCTCAATTCTAGAAATAAAAGATTCATCCAATAAACTTATTTTTTCTGCACATCCAAGTAAAGAAACAAAAGTGTTTTCTCCAGAGATCTCATTTCTTATTTCACACATTTTATCTGATAATAATGCGCGTTCTGATGCATTCGGTCTTCGATCATATCTGAATGTGCCGGGGAAAACAGTTGCAGTCAAAACAGGGACAACCAATGATAAAAAGGATAACTGGGCGGTTGGATTTACCAAAGGAGTAACGGTTGGCGTATGGGTTGGAAATAATGATAACACCGTTATGGACCCAAGAGTTACCTCCGGAGAGACTGGGGCATCCCCTATTTGGTACGACCTTATGAGCGAGCTCTTAAAGAAGTATAAGGATGGTATTATGGACAAACCAGATAAAGTAAAAGCAGTCCAAATAGATCCATTGTTTGGTGGACTTCCAAAGGATAGTTCTAAAACAAGAAGTGAATATTTTATTGAAGGAACAGAACCAAAAGATATATCTTCTTTCTATAAGAAAGTAAAGATTTCTAAATCAAATGGAAAGCTTGCTAATGATATTGAGATAAAAACTGGCAATTATGAGGAAAAAGACTGCTATGTTGTTGCAGAGAGTGACCCTATTTCAACAGATGGTAAAAACAGATGGCAAGAAGGAATAGATAATTGGCGCAAAGACCAAGGAGACGATAAGTGGAAATGCCCAACAGATATATCTGACAACAGATCGGAGGATGTTGTTGTCTCGATAAAAAATATTTCAGATCATTCTACAATTACAGATAAAACATTTACAGTCCGAATAAAAACTATTTCTATGAGTGCACTTAAAAATGTAAAAATTTATCTTAATAACAATGAGATAAAAAGTTATAACGAAGATAAAAAAGATTTTGAAGAAACCATTTCCGTAAACAATGATGGAGTATATGAATTGAAGGTTAGGTCTACAAACGAAAAAGATAAGTCCGGTGAATCAATGATAAAGTTTGGAGTAAACAAACCATGGGATTATAGTGAACCAACACCTACACCGGTTATCACTGCAGAGCCGACAGACAAACCATAGAATTATTTCTAGCATTTATTATGCTTCTATTCCGCTGCAGCCTAAGCTTGCTGCGTGTACAATGCCTAAGAGGCCAATAGCAGGGAGCTCAATCGTAAAAGTATTGCAGGGTCCATCTTCATAGTCATTTCCGTCTCTAGACATGTCATGGTGTGTTCTGATTGTTTCCTCTAATCCACCCGAATCTGCAACTGGCAACAGGACACCCGAACTCATTCTCTCAAGATAGATCTTCCCAACTCCAATTGCTGTACAGTTATGACAGGTAACAACTGCATTAAATGCTTTTGTATTTTCTGGAAAGCGAATTGCTCCTGGGTTCAAACCAAAGGGTAGCATAGGAAAGACCTTTTCTGACATAGTGAAGAATTATAGCAGATATAAGCCCTATAGTCAATACTATAAGTACTTCTGGACAGCTTCTACTTCCCTTTTTACTTCCTCTTCTGTGAGATTTTTGGTAGAGTCGGTGAATTCAAGTCGCAAGGTAATCGTATCTTTATATGTGCTTAGTAAGCTCAGAGAAATAAGCTTATTTGAGGCTGAAAATGCATTTTTCTTAAGCTCAGCAAACGTCTTATCCTTTTTTATTGTAATATCGTGCGTGATATGGGCATATTGACTGAATGACTTATAGTTGGGCATAACCCGTGCAGTTTGAATCAGGTCAACAAATGAGAGTTCAGCAACATATACTGGCGCCTCAAGTCCTAGATTTCTACATAGAATTGGCTTTACCTGTCCAAACGATCCAAATTGAATTTTTCCTTGCGTAAGCTCGCCAGCAACCGAAGGCATGAGGTGAATATTGGTACTTCCCTCTTTAAAGTCAAATTCAATGTTCAATTCCTTCATCAAACCAATTAATATTGATTTCAATTCATCTAGTGAAACTGAGGTGCAAATACTCAACTTGTTTTCTTCTATTGGAAGAGAATCAGATGGAATATATGTTTTGGCAAGCTCAAATAATTTGTGCTCTTTTGCAAACCCCTCATTCTGCTTAACATTCTTTACGAGGGACGGAATAAGCGATTGGCGAAGATATTTTATATCTTCAGAAATGCTATTGGTAATGTATAAATGTTCAACTTTATCTACTTCAAATTGTTGCAATAATTCTTTTGATGTGGCGGAGTAGTTCATGACTTCGGTATATCCTCGATGTTTAAGATATGACTTTACGACATATTGGTAGTAAAACAGTAGTTCTGTGTCTTTTGGCTGTGTTACATAGGCAGGAAGTTGTAGTACTGAAGGAATTGCAAAATATCCATAGACTCGTGCCACTTCTTCTACAATATCTTCTGGGATTGTAACATCACTTATTCTGTGAGTTGGAACCGTGATGATAAGTTCATCATTTTCTTGAGTTGATACAGTAAATTCGAGATTAGTTAGAATAGATACAATCGTTTTCAATGGTATCTCAACTCCAACCTTAGCATCAATAAAAGATTTAGAAGTTTTAATTTCAATCTGTTCTGCTTTTTTTGGATAGATATCAATAAGGGGTGAAACAACTTTTGCATCTGCAACTTCTTTAAACAATTCAATTCCTCTTAAAAAGGCTGTAAGAGCAAGCTCGGAGTCAGGATTTTTTTCATTAATTGTCGACGCCATTGTGCGAATGCCATATCTCATAGATGTACGACGTATACTGACAGGATCATTTGACTCAATAAAGAAAAGAATTCTCTTTGTATTATTGGTTACAACGCTATTTGCAGTCCCCATAATCCCTGGAAGGTCAATTACCTTCCCTGTCCCGTCATCGATGATAATATCTGTTTCATCTAGGTTGTATTTCTTCTCATCAAGAGTAACTATTTCTTCGCCCTTTTTTGCATGGCGAAGAATGAGATTGTGTGTCTCAATTCGATCATAATCAAATACATGGGTAGGATGTCCAATTTCTGTCATAACGTAGTTAGTGACATCTACTATATTGTTCAAAGACCTCATGTCTATTGCGGTTAGTCTTTTTGAAATATATTCTGGTGATTTTCCTACTCCATCTACCTCCATTACTATTCCAAGTAATCGTCTACAAACACCACTTGGATCGGTGATGCTAATAGGCATAATAGTTTTGGAAACAATAGGTTGTGATAATTCTTTCTTTTTTAAAATAGCTTTTTTTCCAAATTGGGGTAGTATTGCCGCGGCTTCACGAGCAATTCCAAGAACAGAGGCAGTATCAATACGATTAGTGGTAATTTCAATGTCATAGACGATTTCTCCATTTACCTCTTCAATTCGTTCCACAGATGGTCCACAGAGAGATAAGTACTTTTGGATTTCAACAGGTGTGGCGTCAGTATCTAAGTAATCAAGAAGCCAATTATGGGTAATTTTTATATTCATGTTAAAAAAGATTCAAAAATCTAATATCACCGGTATAATAATTTCGGATATCATCAATTCCATACTTCATCATATTCACTCTTTCAATACCAAATCCAAATGCCCATCCAGAATATATAGTTGGGTCAATTCCTCCCGCTTTTAACACATTTGGATGAACCATTCCAGTTCCTCCAAGTTCAAGCCATCCTGATTTACAGATCTTGCATTTTTTTCCTTCAACTACTGCCGACCCCTTGCACATAGTACATGTAATATCCACTTCAAAGGAAGGTTCTGTAAATTGAAAATGATGTGGACGCAATCTTACTTCAGTATTTTCTCCAAAGTAAGACTTTACAAAGTATTCGAGTGTTCCTTTTAAGTTCGCTATCGTAATTCCTTTGTCGACACAAAGTCCTTCAAATTGATGGAACATTGGCGTGTGAGTTGCATCCCAATTTGGACGATAACATTTTCCAATGTTTATCATGCGAATTGGAGGAGTACTTTTGAGTCGTTCCATTTCTCGTACTTGACCATTTGAGGTGTGTGGAGTCAACACCATCTTACCCATTTTTTTGTCCGGAATTCCATTTAAAAAAGTTGTTTCAAAATCATCTCGTGCCGCATGTGTTTTTGGCATATTGAGAACTTCAAATGCGTAGTATTCCCAATCAACCTCTGGGTATGACATACGGATAAAGCCTATTTTATTGAAAATGCCCGTTATTTCATTTACTGCTATAGTAATTGGATGTAGTGAGCCTGATTTATTTAATGGAGGTGGTAGGGTAACATCTACTTTAATTTTTTGTTCTTCCTGGGCATAAAGCTCACTCTTTGCTCTTCGTACCTCCTCCGTAACAAATGCTTTAAATGCATTAATATCTTTGCCTGCCGTTTTTTTTTCTTCAAGAGATAATGATTTTATACCCTTTAGAAGTTCATTAACTCTCCCGTTTCTTCCCAAGTATATAAGTTCCAAATCTGAAGCAGCATCTGCTGTGGTGCATTTTGCAAGTTCATCAAGAACTGTCTTTTTTAAGGTTGTGATGTCCATACGTCTATTTATGTATTGTATATCATGAGAGTTGGATTGTGAAGGTGATGTTGTTAATTTTGTTATACTTATTTTATGAATTCAAAAAATAAGGTATGTTTCAATTCACGATTGTTAATTTGTGTAGCTATCGTGTCAGTGTTTTTTGTTGTTGTGGCATTACTTTATTATGGCAAGTTAAATTTCAATACAAATGTTAAAAATAAGGCATTATTGCAATCATCCACTGCTCAATCACTTGTCCAGACACAGGTACTTGATCCCACTCCTACCTTAAATCCATTTCCGGAACCAAAGCTTAAAGATGAACTGCCACCTGTAGGCAAATATTGTAATGGATGCTATGACGTCGCTCCTGGAGCTAATCGCCAGCTTTATGGAATAAGTGGGAGTTGGGTAACAGGTGGTTATGATGAAAATGGTGGAAATAAATGGAGTTATATCGACTATATCATTAGTGGGCAATTTCCACTATTGCCAAAACAAACCGGAATGGTTATTCCTGGTGAAAATTTTTTAAGTGATGTAAAAAATATATCTTTAAATCAAACAAAAGAGTATCTGAAGGATGATAAGAAATATTCGTATAAAAAATTAGCTGAAATAATCAATAAAGATGGGATTATTATTTATACCTATGAGGTGACTCCTACATTTGATAGTGACTCAATAGCTAGAAAAGATGCAATTTTAGTGAAAGATAACCACACAATTTACATCATGTTTGACTGGAAGCAGCACTCATTTGATGCAACTTTTGATCAAATAATCAATTCAATACGGTTTGAGAAATAAGAACACTATCTCTAAATTTATCTAGATAAAAAAAGGAATGAATTCCTCTTAGGCTGTGCATTGCTGCATTAAGTCGGACAATCCATAAAGATTTGAAGTTTCTTTTTTTTAATTTTCGACCCATGAATGCATATTCTCCAGCATGAAGCACTCCTTCTTTTGCTTTCTTAAACTGCTTATGGCGAGTCATCCAAAAACCCTTAGCCATTTCCAAAACTTTCTTGTGTTTTCTGCGTGTGTGGACGCCTCCCTTGACTCTTACCATAGTATTATTTCAAACCCATCATTTTTTTAACTTTTGATGCAAATTTGCCACCAAGTTCTTTCATAAGCTTTAATCTTCTTTGGTTTCTTTTTCCTTTAACTGTGCGAAGATGTCGTAAATTCTGTGAACGATGCATTACTTTACCGTTTTTGGTAACTTTGAATCGTTTTGCGGCTGATTTTCTGGTTTTTGTTTTAACTTTCATAGTAGGTACAATAATTACTGAAACATTATTATATCATATACTTTTTGCTGTGTCACTTCTTCTTTGCAACGACTGCACGTACAACTCTTCCTTCAAGTTTTGGCTCTTTTGCAATATTTACATCTCCTAATTTGGTGATGCAGTTATGAATAAGGTCAAATGCCATTTTTGTTTTTCCCATCTCACGACCACGCAGTCCCAGATTCAATCGAACCTGATTGCCGTCTTTTAAGAACTCAACACCTCGGGCAATCATACGATCTAAATCTGCTGGGCCTATGAAAAGAGAAAGTTTAATGTCCTTAACTACTCCCTTTTTAATCCCTTTTCTTGCTTCCTTTTGTTTCTTTTCTTCTTGATATAAAAACTTTTTAAAATCAATTATTTTTGCTACTGGTGGTTTTGCATGTTCAGCAATAAGGACCAAATCAAGTCCATCAGCTTGGGCCTTTGCCAATGCATCTGCCTTACTCATAACTGCAATCTGCTCTCCTTTGGAATCAAGCACTCGTAGTTCTACTGCTTCTATCCGCCAATTTGTTATATAAAACTTCTTGGGGGTGTGTTTCTGAAATCTACTATGAGTGGTTCTCAATTGTTTGAATAAGTGTGGTAATAAATAATTCGAGCTCTTGCATTCCGCTATCAACTCCATCTCTTGTTCTCACGGAGAGCGATAGTTTTGGTGCATCAACTTCCTTTTGTCCAATTATACCCATATATGGTACCTTTTGCAACGTGGCTAATCTAATCTTTTTTCCAAGTGTTAATTGTTGATTATTTACATGTGCACGAATTCCCGCTTTTGTGAGAGCTTTTTCAATTTCAAAAGCCTTGTCTAAATGTGCATCAGACACAGGAAGTAATTCAACCTGCACTGGGGCAAGCCACAATGGAAACTTTCCTGCATAATGTTCGATTAAGAATGCAAGAAATCTTTCGTGTACAGATAAAGGCGCTCTGTGAATAACAAAGACCTCATTGTTTGCTTCACCCTTTTCATCGATGTATGTTAAATTGAATCTTTTTTTTGCAGCAAAGTCTAATTGGATAGTAGACATTGTCTCCTCTCTTCCAATAATTGAGTTAAATTGCACATCAACCTTTGGTCCGTAAAATGCTGCTTCATTTTCTACTTCTTTAAAGGGAACATTCATTTCAACTAATACTTCTCTTAATACCTGTTCTGCAAATTCCCAATTTTCAGGTTCATTAATATATTTCTCAACATGTTTTGGATCCCATTTGGAAAGTCGAAACCAATAATCTTTTAATCCAAACAGTTTAAAATAATTAATCGTTAATTTTAATACTCCAGCAAATTCCTCTTTAATTTGGTCTTTACGACAATACATATGTGCATCATTCATGGCCATTGCACGAACTCTCAAGAGTCCTGACAAAGTCCCAGACAATTCATTTCGATAGCATGTTCCATATTCTGCAAGTCGTAAAGGTAATTCTCTATAGCTTCTTACTCCATGAAGATAAATTCGATGATGATGAGGACAGTTCATAGCTTTCAGATAATAAGTACCATCATCCATAACCATTGGCGGGTACATACTATCTTTATAATATGGAAGATGTCCTGATGTTAAAAATAGTTCTTCCTTTGCTATATGAGGTGTGACTACACGAACATATCCCGCTTCCTTTTCCATTTTTCGGGCTAGTTCTTCAATAAGGTCTCTAATAATTGTTCCCTTTGGAAGCCACATAACAAGACCCTTTCCAACAACATCATCAATAAAAAATAATTCCAATTCTTTACCTAACTTTCTATGATCTCTTTTTTTTGCTTCTTCAAGCTGCCAGAGGTGTTTTTCTAATTCATCTTTTGTTGCAAAACATGTCCCATAAATACGAGTAAGCATTTTGTGCTTTTCACTTCCTCTCCAATACGCTCCAGCAACTGAAAGAAGTTTAAAAAACCTTAATTCTTTTTTGGGTGATTCACAATGCCCTCCTCGACACAGATCTTCAAACTCTCCAGATTTATACAAAGTAATCTTTTCATTTCGTTGAATTATTTCATCAACAATTTCAAGTTTATATACATTCCCTGCAAATATCTTTTTTGCCTCATCACTTGAAACTTCTCTCTGTTGGAAATCTTCCCATTTCTTTACCAAGTCTTGCATTCTCTTTTCAATCTTGCCCAAATCAGTATCGGAAATTTTTGCATCTCCAAAATCAAAGTCATAATAGAAACCATTATCTATTGCAGGTCCGAGCGTTACCTTTGTTTGAGGATACAAATCTATAACTGCAGCTGCAAGTAAATGAGCGCACGAGTGTCTTAAGTGTTCTAGATTTTTGTTTTCCATAGTATTTGTTTGATTATACAATGTTTAAAATAATGTTTTAGGCAAAAAAAATCCTCCTTTCGGAGGGTTGTCTTTTGCTTACAACAACACCTCCTTATTAGGAGAATGTAGTTGTGGTAATGATATATTGTATGTTCATGTTTGTTTTGGTGGACCCGACAGGACTTGCTCAACTGACAGTTCACGAGATTTATCGAGTGATTACTGTCAGTTAGTCCCGCTTGCGGGGAACCTGCTGACTTTAGTATTTCTCTTACGATAAATGTGTGGACCCGACAGGACTTGAACCTGTTACCTTTTCAATGTCAATGAAACGCTCTAGCCAACTGAGCTACGAGTCCTGCCTCAAGCGGAACCAAAGGGACTCGAACCCTCAACCTCTTCCGTGACAGGGAAGCGCTCTAACCAGTTGAGCTATGATTCCTTGCATACAACTAAACCATCTTTTGCAGCTATTATTGTAACATGCACTAGGTCCCCCGGCAAGCACTCTTTGTCGATAAGAATTCCCTCGACCTGATTATCAAGAAGTACCTTCATTCCCTGCTTTCCTTTTGCAATTACCAATGCTTGTACAGTTCTTCCAATTTGATTCTCAATAAATTTCTGATACTTCTTTCGAGAAAGCTCAATTAGTCGTTCAGATCTTTTTTTCTTTTCTTGAGGTGAAGGTTCGATAAGCTGTTTTTTTAAATAAAATGCTGCAGTATGTGCTCTATTAGAAAAACGAAATACGTGCAAACGAGATATGGGGCTTCTCTCCAAAAAGGAATATGTTTCCTCAAACAACTCTTCTGTTTCACCTAAGAATCCAACAATGACATCTGTTGCTAGGAGAGTGTTTGGTTGAATCTTTTGAATTTCATTTATCGACTTTTCAATTTTATTAATGTCATATTCACGTCTCATATACTTTAAAACAGTCGGTGAGCCAGATTGGACTGGTATGTGTAAAAATTGTACAAATCTTTTTTCTCCAGCTAATGTGCTCCTCATGTAGTTAATAAATTCGTTTGTTAGACTCCATGGGTGGATAGATCCAAAAGCTATTCGAGGAACCTTGGTTTCTTTTATAACTTGTTTTATAAGGTTCACAAGCGTTTCGCCAGTATCTGTTCCAAACGACTCTGTATTGATTGCATTTAATATAACTTCAGACGGAATCGGTAAAAATGAGTTAATATAGGAAACTATATCTGCAATTTTTTGAGATTGAGGCAACCCTCTTAAATACGGAACGATGCAATAAGTACAGAATCGATGGCAGCCGTCCTGAATCTTGACAAGAAGCCTGTTAGAGTATCTAAATTTGTCTCCTACAGCCTCGGCAGACGACGCATCTGCCAATGGCTCATCATTAGTACTTAAAAGGTCAACTAGGTTCGATTTCTTATCGTTTGGAACAAGGATATCTACGAGCTTTGTTTCCGCAGTATTATATTTACTCCATACCGTTGCACTACAGCCAGTGAGTACGATTTTAGACTCAGGGTGTTTTTTTCGAAGCTGATAGATAAGCTGTTTAGCCTCACGTTCAGCTTTACCCGTAATTGCGCAAGAATTTATTATCAAAAATGAGGGTGAGGCTAAATCAACAGAATAGCCAGCCTCAACAAGCTGTTTATCCATTTTGATTCTTTCTGCCTCGTTGACCCTGCATCCAAACACAAAGCTTTGAAACGTATTTTTCATACAACTCTATTGTACAATAGTAGCCCTCTAACTTGCTATGATATAATATATCGCTTGACAAAGATACATATTCATGATATACTTTCCTTAGATCTTAAGGTTTTTCTACCAGCTAGAAGAGCTTTAAGATTTTTTTTATGGGTAAAACTATATTTTGTATCGTTTTAACCGTTCTTCTTTTCGCCTCACTGGGCGCCGTATCTGTACGCGCACAGGCAATTGCAGGCTCATCTGCTGCGGTTGCTTATATTGAAAAAAATTCAACAACATCCATTAGTCTACAAAAAATGGCCTTAAAAAGAAAGGCTATGACTGAAGTGCTTAAACGATATGATGCTCCCCTTTTGACCGAAGTTGACTCATTTCTTGATGCATGTACAACTTATAATCTTGACTGCTATTTACTTCCCTCTATATCTGGAGTTGAGTCTACTTTTGGACGATTTTTGCTTCCAGGAACCTACAATCCGTTTGGATGGGGCCGTGGACTTATTGAATTTAAAAGCTATAACCAGACAATCATGACTGTTGGAAAAGCCTTAAGAGAGAACTATATCGACAAGGGTGCTGATACAGTTGACAAAATTGGACGCATTTATTGTGAGGGTGATACATGGAGCGGAAAGGTAAAATTCTTTATGCGTCAGTTTGAGGAAGAAGAGAAAAAACAGTTGTTTTTCATGCAAGATGCGGTACAATTGTAACCATGCCTACACATTCAGTAAAAAAACAACCAAAATCTACAATTGAAATTAACGTAAAACTTACTTGGGCCGAGGTTCAAGAGGCATATAAGACTTCCTTTGCTACACTCCACGCTCAATTTGAAATGGTTGGTTTCAGAAAAGGCAAGGTTCCTATGGAGCTTGCTGAGAAGAACATTGACAAGGATAAGGTATATTCACATCTTATTCGTGAAATCATGCCTAAGATATATGAGAATATCGTAAAAAAAGAAGATTTACATCCAATATTATCCCCTAAAATTGAGCTTTTGAAGGCAAAAGAGAATGAAGACTGGGAGCTTAAGATAGTTGTGGCTGAAAAACCAGAAGTGAAGCTAAAGGACTATAAGAAGAAGGTTCAAGAAGCAAAAAAAGGGTTAAAAACTGATGATATTTGGGTTCCAGGAAAAGATGAGAAGAAAGATCCTAAAGATGAAAATCAAAAGAAAGAAAAGGCATTAAACGTAAGTCTTGAAGCTGTATTAGCTGAGAGTGAGTGTGAACTACCACCTCTACTTATTGAAGAAGAACTTGATCGTAGACTCAGTCAAATGGTAGATGACGTGCAGAAGATTGGCCTTTCAATGGAAAAATATCTTCAAACACGCAATTTGACCTTAGAATCGGTCAAGGAACGCCTTACAAAGGAAATCACAGACATGTATAAGCTTGAGTTCATTTTGCAAGCAATTGCTGATGAAGAGAAGCTTGAAGTGAAGCAAGAAGACCTTCAGGCTCTTTTCTCTAATATTAAGGAGGAAAGAGATCGCAAGGCTGCTGAAGCTAATGCCTATTTTTATGCCTCTGTCCTGCGTAAACAGAAGGCTCTTGACTTTATTATAGGTCTGTGATAAAATAGGAGTCTATGACAGGTAAGAAATCTACATCACACATTGTGAATCCTCTTGAATCACTCCGGGAGATATCCTCAGGTATGGGAAAAAGTACTATTGATGCTCTTCAGACGATGGGATCAGGCATGATTGACCAGCTTTTAGGCGTGGCAGAGGCTACCCCAAAGAGTCCAGAAGAGGAACAAGCTCAACAACTTGAAAATGCTGTTAAAGATAAGAAATCTCTAAAAAAAGAGGCGAATTTATTTAACTACCAGAGTCATCATGAAAATGTGATCGTAAGAGATCAAATCAAGAGTCTTTTGGAGCAAATCAAGCAAGAAGTCCAATATATCAAGAAAGCAGATGCATCTTTGATGAACGATGTTCGAGATATCGAAAAGTTTACCATGGACC
>JAPLYQ010000076.1 GCA_026395475.1 Candidatus Roizmanbacteria bacterium
AAGTATGTCGGGGGTTAGAAAAATAATTCCTGCTCCAAAAATAACACCAAATCCTTCCGTGTTAAGACCTCCAAGAAATGGTGCTTTCCAGAAATCGCCCGGGTAAGAAAGTGTTGCTATCATTATTTTACCAACAAGCAACATAGTGATAACGAGTGGAAATGTCATAAGTTCTCCAAAAAGGCCCTTAACCCAATAGCTAAATGTTGACTTGCCGGGGAGTGCTTCAAACAAAAGAATAATAGGAGAGAACACAATCATAACAATAATCTGTATATACGACCTAAGAAGAATAAAAAGAATATTAAAAAACATTCCGGTAACAGTGAGAGTCACGACAACACCTAAGAAAAAACCAAATCCATTTGCAATTATCCCCACAACAATAACATAAGTGAGAATGGTAAGAGGGAGACCAATAAGTAATTGAGGAAGGCTTCCAGCGCCGTTACCAACAAGGACAAAATTATCAAGCCATTTTGTGATCCCAGTCTTGTCTGAAACATGGGTAAGTTGGACTGTGGCAAGAATAGGGAGAATAAGTATAGCAATCCCTCGTATTATCAGATTTACAGACTGAGGGATTATCGATGCAAGAGCATCTCCTAAATAAATTTCTCGAGCAAATGGAATGTTATCAATAACAGTAGGCTTAACGCCAAGAATTGTTCCATATATGCCAGGATTAAATGACACTGGATTTTTAAGTGGTAATATATATTCCCACAATATACCTGGTCCGCCACTTAGAAAATCATTCTGAAGTTTTGCACTACTATAATATTGTTCTCCATTACTTAATATATTGATAACGAGGAGAACGAGTAAGTACATAATATCGATAAGAAAGCCTGCAATTGCAAAGGAAAAAGTGATAAGTAATAGAGATACCACAATCTTTGGGAGTGCATTTTCGACAGAAATAACTGTTTGAGGGTTTAACTTCATGCGGAACATTATCATAAATCCTATTGAAACAAGAATAAGCACTATAAGGAGATATGCAACATCGCGGAAGATAGTCCAAAGATTCATAAGTGGTTTAATAGATGTAAATCCAAGCCCTTCTGCAGCATAAGATTGTGGAATAAAACCGGCCTTTTCAAGAGTATTTCTCACCCAATAAGTGCCAGACGCAGGAGGATACTGATATGGGGCCGCAATAAAGGTAGACACTCTACCAAGGAGACTTGTTTTAAAATAACTATCATCTGCAATTGGTTTATCCGTACAAAGCTCTCCAATAAGGGTACAGTAGGTAAAACGATAGATGGCAAGTGAGATTTTACCCATCTTCGTAGTTTTGGTTAGTTTATTAACTTCGAAGTCCTTATATATTTGTTTTTGTTGAATTGCGATTAAAGCTTTGTCATTAATCTGTGGTCGATTTTTCCCAATGAAGTAGGTAAATACTACTATTATGATATAAAAGACAGTACAAACCAAAAGCACCTTTCTTCCTAAATCAATCACTTTCTTTAACAAGTTAACCATAGTTTCATTCTAACGAAAATCATTAGCGAAATGCAAACTTATCTTGAGTGAGAGCGGGATAATTCTGCTGAAGCCAATTTAGGAACAATTGTGAGTTTTGTTCATTTTGCTTTGAGATCTGAACAAGGAATATATCATTCACATAATCAAATTCAATAGTTGCAAATGGCAAGGTAAGAGGTGTGAGTCTACGAAGGGCAGTTTTTTGCTCTCCAATTGCTTTTATATTTATGGGAAGTTCTTGATTTATGTCTGCACCTGTAAATGGTTGAGGAGGAATAAGAGTGGGAGAGGTATCTTTATTTGGAATGATAGACTTTGTAGGAAGGTTAATAATAATTGTTGGGTTTGGAGTTGATGTTATATTGTATTGAGGTTTTTTTTGATTCAGAGGAATCAAAAGGAGAACAATAATGATAATAAGTGCAATAACTCCCGGAATAACATAAAATTTTATAGCTGATTTTGACATATTAACTCTTTTTTACAGCAAAAGCATAACGATAATATGGGGCAGGTGTATATCTATTTTCATTAATAGGGGGAGTTTGTTGCTTTCCATAATAGGGGTCATATGCAAGAATATCTCCACCATCATTTACATCTGTAACCCAAAAATAATGACCACCTCCATCGGTTTTAAAGTTAGCGAGGACAAACACAGTCCACCCTGATTTTGTATATCCTTGCAGGTCTTTTGCGACATCTTTCGCGGTAAGACCTTTTTCGGAAGGAATAATAAAATCTGAAACTTTCAAATCTCCCCGATTACGCAAATATGAATATATTTCAGAAATATAGGAGCCATAACAACCAATCCTCACTCCCGCCTTATTCATAATCTCTATTGTTTTTGGAGGGGTAAGTGATTTGTCAATATATGAGGAAAGAATCATTGCGACACTCGTTGGGCCACATCCTGCCTCACACACAGTGCAGCCATTAGGAAGCGGGTTTGAATCGTAAGGACCACTGCACTGAGAATAATAAGTATAAGACTTTGAAGGTTGAGGTGATTCACTTGTATTTGATGTTGGAGGTTTGTTTGTCTGTATTTTTGGTGTGGGAGTCGGGGGGGTTGATGTGGGACCCGAGAATACAGTATCTAAAAAGGATCCAAAAGGAATATTAAGAAGCATGTTAAAAGAAGAAGTAAATATTTTTGCTTCGTTTGCAGCTTTTTTTTCCGGAGTCATTTTATTTTTTTCTGCAACATCAAGTGCGTCGTTGAGTTCTTGTACTGATTGTTTCGCAATGATGATATTTTGTGACTGAAGTTCATCGCCATAGCTTGGGTTCTGGTCAATCCAGTCATTAAATGAATTTGTTGCCTCATCATCTGCGACAGTTGCAACATATTTTTGGAGTGGGCTTGAGTAATCGAGTGTAAAGTTGGGAGCAATAATAGGAAGTTTTTTTTGAAGTTCTTGAGAGGTGAGTTGTTTTACTGATGTTGAATAGGCCTTTCCAGTTTGGGGAGCCGAGCCACTTGACTGTCTTCCTTGGAATAGGGTAGGAGTAATACTAGAAGTGCCTTGAGATCCGCTTTTATTAAGCATATTTTGAAGACCAAGAAGAACGATAAAAACGAGGACAAGAACAAAAATAGAAATAGGAAGTATTTTTTTTATCATTTGTTGACAACAGACATTTTATTCATCATAATGAATTTATGTCTGGCTTTTTTGATTTTATAAAAAATAACAACTCGAATGCAAGTCCATCTACAACTTCACCCCTTCCTGGTGTGCCTCCGCAACCAGGAGTTGTAACTCAACAACAGGTTGTCACACAGCCCCAAACAGGATCTTATAATGGGATCGGAAATCCACCAGGAGGTCAGGCATATAACGGCATTGGAGCACCTCCACAAAAAGTGTTATCACCCGAACAACAAAGAATCCAACAGTTATTACAAACTCAACAACCAGTTGGAAATCCGGGTGTCCCACAAACTAAAAGTGCTGTTCCACAACAACCCGCAGTTCCTCCAACAAGTCAACCAGTCCAACCAGGTCAATCTGCAAAGCCTCTTGGTTCATCACTTAATTCCACAATGAATACACAAAAGAGGACAGATCTTGATTTAATGACTCATCTGACGCAAAGATCAAATAGAGTATTTGTAACTGCACAAGCAAAAGCAAAAGAATTGGGATCTGCATTTATTGACAGTGAACACATGCTCCATGGATTACTTGCAGATGGAGAAATATATAAACTATTAATGGAAATGAAGGTTCAACCTCAACAGATTGAGGCAGAACTAGCGCAGACTTATAAAAGAGAACAACCAAAAGCAGTTCCTCCCCAAATGTCTCCTCGACTTAAGCGAATTATTGACAATTCACTTGTTATTGCCCGAAAACTTGGATTTGAATTTATTTCACCAGAACATATTTTATTTGCACTCTATGAAGAAGGTGAAGGGATTGGAGCACGTGCCCTTGCTAAACTTGGTTTAAAAAAAGAAGAACTTAATAAAAAAATCACTGGGAATAAAGAGGGGTTATTAACCGACCAAAAAGAAGCAGAAAAGAAAAAAAGTTCACTCGAACAATTTACAATTGATATTACTGCGCGCGCTGCACAAGGACTCCTTGACCCTGTAATTGAAAGATCACAAGTCATTGAACGAGTTATACATATTCTTTCTCGAAGGAGTAAGAATAATCCTGCAATGGTCGGAGAAGCGGGAGTTGGAAAGACCGCAATTATCGAAGGACTTGCACAACAAATCGTCAACAAACAAGTACCAGAACCATTATTAAACAAAAGAATTCTTGGATTAGATTTAATGAGCGTTATGGCTGGCGCTTCACATAAAGGAGAATTCGAAGAGCGTATGAAGGGTGTTATTGATGAAGTAAAAGCGAGCAAAGGACAAATAATTCTTTTTATTGATGAAATACATAATATTGTTGCCGGTGGAGAAGGATCGGGGGATGCGGGAAATTTATTGAAACCAGCTTTGTCCAGAGGTGAAATGCAGCTTATCGGAGCAACAACATTGACAGAATATAGAAAATATATCGAAAAAGACCCAGCCCTTGAAAGAAGATTCCAACCAGTTGTTGTGCCTGAACCAACTGAAGAGCAGGCAATCAAAATGCTCAAAGCATTAAAAGGGAAATATGAAGCGTTCCATCGTGTACAGATTCCAGATGATGCAGTTGAAGCTGCAGTTCGACTATCAAAGAGATATGTTGGTGAACGATTTTTGCCAGACAAGGCAATCGATTTAATTGATGAATCTGCGTCAGCTGTACGTCTTCCACTTATTTCGCTTCCAGAAGAAATAAAATCTATTGAAGAACGAATTAAACAGTTACAACAAGAAAGTGTTGAATCTACAAAATCTGGAGATAATGTTCGAGTACGTATTATTAAGTCAAAACTTTCAGATATTGAAGCAGATTTAAATCAGAAAAAAGACGAGTTCAACACAAAGAAAGCTCAAACAACAACATCTGTTACTGTTGCAATGATAAAAGATATCGTCTCTCGTTGGACAGGAATTCCTGTTAATAAAATAGCAGGAAGTGAAACAGACAAACTTGCACGACTTGAAGATATTATGCATCAGCGTCTTATTGGACAAGAAGAAGCAGTCAGTGCAGTTGCGCAAGCTGTGAGACGAGGAAGAGCTGGACTTAAATCTGCAGGGCGCCCTATTGGGTCATTTATCTTTATGGGTCCAACAGGTACTGGTAAAACTGAACTTGCTAAGACATTGGCAGATATTTTATTCGGAAGTGAAGATTCGATGATCCGTTTTGATATGACTGAATATATGGAAAAACATGAGGTTGCAAAACTTCTTGGTGCACCTCCAGGCTATGTTGGATATGAAGAGGGTGGAAAATTAACAGAAGCTGTTAGAAGAAAACCATATTCAGTAGTCCTTTTTGATGAAGTAGAAAAAGCACATCCAGATATTTTTAATATTCTATTACAGATACTTGATGATGGTCGACTTACAGATAATAAAGGACATGTTGTATCGTTTAAAAACGTTGTTGTTATTTGCACATCAAACTTAGGATCAAAGATAATTCAAGAAGAATTAATGAAGGGTGGAAAGGCAGAAATTGAAGAGCCACCAACTATCACCTCATATACTTTCTCACCAAGAGGAAGAGAGATAGTAACCATAGGAAGTAAAATTCTTGAAAAAGAAGCAACAGGGAAATGGGCAGAGAAAATGTTATTAGATTACTTTGCAGGGCAAGAGGTTAAACCAATGCCCGTAAAAGTAATTGAAGGGGAAGTGCCACCTCCTCCAGAAAAAGTAGAACTCCCAATGCATGGATTCGATACTCATGCTATGTCCTCAACTGGAGTTGAGATGATAACAAAAGCGGGAGAAGTATTTTTTAAGACATCTACAACCGCAAAAACATGGGAACATTCCAATCTTATAACATACTTTAAAGAAGGAGTGGTAATAAATGCGCTTCCAGATGCACCAGATGAACAACTTCCAACCGCTGCACTGAAAACTCATGCATTTAGCCCAGATGAACAAGAAATTGTCACCTATAAAGATCGTTACTGGAGAAGAAAACTCAATACAAATGACTGGCAAACAGGATTTTTAAGAGACTATCTTGTTGATCAGACCGCAGAAAAAGGGCAGTTGCCAATTGCATATTGGGATATTCATACATTTTCACCATCAGGTGTTGAAGTTATAGCTGTTGGGGGAACTGTGTGGACAAAAGCACAAGGCGAAGTTCAATGGAAGACGAAGTCAATCAATGAGTATTTTGGACCAGATTTGCCACTAGATCAACACGTAGAAGAAAAACACAAGATTGATGAAGAAGTATACAAAAAGAAGTTTGCTTCTCTTAAAGAAAAAGTAATGAATGAAATGCTCAAATTTTTCCGTCCAGAGCTTGTCAATCGTTTTGATGAGGTAATTATGTTTGAACCATTGCGATTTGAACACATGACGAGAATTGCGAAGATTCAACTCAAAGGGGTCCAAAAGGCGATGGAAGATCAAGACATGGGTTTTGCCTATACTGAAGCAGCAATCAAAGAAATTGCAAGAACTGGCTTTGATCCAGTATTCGGAGCAAGACCATTGCGTCGTGCAATTCAACGTATAGTTGAAAATCCAATCTCGAGTCTTATTATCGAGAAAAAAGCAAATCCAGGAGACGAAGTAGTTGTTGATTTTGATGGACAGCAATTTGTATTTAATATTCAGAAAGCCACACTCTTAGAAAAGAAAGAACAAAAACAAGGAAAGAAATATCTGTGTAATCTGTGTGCAGCACGATTTACAACCGAAGTTGTACCAAACGCAACAATTATCTGTTCATCATGTGGATCAAGTAAGGTTCAAGAACAGTTTGATATTGATGCGCCTGTAACACCACCAGTACAAAAAGAGGAACAAAAACCACCAGTGGAAACTCAACTTCCAAAAGAGCAACCTCTTCCAACACCTGATGGATTACAACCGCAGAAGTGATACAATAAAACTGTATGAATCAGAATTTTACACCACTAGATGTTGTTGCTTTTCGTACAAAAAACGATGCCAAGAAAGACGCTTCAAATGAGTCATTTGATATAAATGCAGTTTTCTTCGGTTTAATCACGATCACTCTTATCATTATGGCTATCCTTCTTTTTATTTTGATTCAAAAAAAAGTTCAAGAATTAGGATTAGCAGGTCTTTTTGCATGAATACTTCTACACAAATACTATTCTTCATTGGAGAAATCATTCTTCTGTTTTTCCTCTCTCGACTTACCCTTCAAAAAACATATCCATTCTTGAA
The DNA here is from genome assembly GCA_026395475.1 of Candidatus Roizmanbacteria bacterium. GTDB lineage: Bacteria > Patescibacteriota > Microgenomatia > UBA1406 > GWC2-37-13 > JAKBEU01. The sequence goes on from JAPLYQ010000076.1 coordinate 7,292, forward strand.
AAGAATTGTAAAAAAAGATTTTTATATTATATTTCTTATCTCACTATTTTACCTACCTGGAACTATTATTCACGAAATGTCTCATTACATTGTCGCACTTATTCTTGCTATGAATCCCCGCGAGATGAGTTTTTTCCCCGTTATTGAAGGAAAGAAAGTGAGATTAGGGCATGTTTTATATGAAAAAAATCCTGGCGACTTTTATTGGTGTATTTTTAACGCTAAGTAGTTTGATCATTCTGTACTGGAGAGATGTTCAATATGAACCAGAACGTCAGGATTTCCTGATCTATTTCGGGCTCTTACCTCTTGCTATAA
>JAPLYQ010000155.1 GCA_026395475.1 Candidatus Roizmanbacteria bacterium
AAGAGACATGCCTTTAAAGGTGGATCAAAAACACATGGACAATCTGACAGACAACGTGCCCCTGGATCAATTGGTATGTCTACAACCCCAGGACGAGTTTTCAAAGGAAAAAGAATGGCAGGAAGAATGGGAAATGAAACAGTCACCATTAAAGGATTGAATGTCGTGGAAGTCACAGCAACAGGACTCGTTATCAGCGGATTGGTTCCTGGAGCAATTGGTGGATTAGTAAGGATTAAAAGAATTTCTTAAAGACTACTGATATGGAAGCTACAAAAAAAATTAAAGCAAAAAAAGAGGTTAAAGAGGTTATCGTAAAGAAATATGCAGTTGATGGAACTGATTCTGGCGTCGTAACTCTCAAAGATGAACTTCTCTCTTTTGTTCCAAACCAAACTTTACTTGCACAATACGTTCGCGTATATCTTGCAAATCAAAGAGAAGGCAATGCATCTGCAAAAACAAGAGCAGAAGTAGCTGGCACAACAAAAAAAGTTTATAAACAAAAAGGAACTGGTGGAGCACGACACGGATCTAAAAAAGCACCTATTTATAAAGGTGGAGGTGTTGTCGGCGGACCAAAACCAGCAGAATACAGACTTGAACTTTCTAAAAAACAAAGACAAGGCACACTACTTAGTGCAGTAGCTCTTCGTATTCAACAGGGTTCAGTGGCAGTTGTTGAATCAGACATTGTAAAACTTCCTCCAAAAACAAAAACAATCACAACTCTCTTAAAGAAAATTGAGAAAAATAACACAAACATCTTATTTGTACTTCCAGATTCAAAAGCACTTGGACTTATCAAATCTGTACGAAATATTGAAGGTGTTTCAGTCACTCATATGGGTGCATTGAATGCTCATGAACTATTGAATGCAAAAAATATACTAGTTGTTGCGGATGCCTTTGAAACAATGCAACAAATGTTCACAAAATAATGACAACCATAATTTTAAAGTCACCAGTAGTTACAGAAAAAGCAACAGCACTCGCTCAAAAAGGTGTATATCTTTTTGTTGTCGGGACATTTGCTACTAAAGATCAAATAAGACATGCAGTAGAGACATATTACAATGTCACAGTCGGAAGCATTCGAGTTAACATTCGCAAAGGAAAAGTACAAAAAGTTGGAAAAAGAATGGTTCCAAAATTAGTTGCAGATAAAAAAGTTGCATATGTCACTGTTACAAAAGGATCTATAAGCTTGTTTCCAAAAGCATAAATTTGTTATTTAAGATATGATCAATTCATCAAGTCAACCAGAAAAAAATCTCACAGAACTGCTTAAAAAGCACTCTGGTCGTAATAATGCTGGAAGAATTACCGTTCGACATCAAGGTGGACGACACAAACGATATTACCGCATCATCGATTTTAAACGCGATAAGAGAGAGATGGAAGGTGTAGTACGAGAAATCGAATACGATCCAAATAGAAACTCACTTATCTGTCTTGTTGAATATACAGATGGAGAAAAAAGATATATTTTGCAACCAAATGATGTAAAAGTTGGCGACGCGGTATATTCAGGAGAAAAATCAGACATAAAAGCAGGGAATGCACTTCCACTTCGCTTGATCCCAATTGGTATTGAAGTACACAATCTTGAAATTTTTCCAGGACAAGGTGGAAAACTCATTCGAGGCGCAGGGACAGCGGGAGTTGTCGTTGCTAAAGAAGGTATTTACGTTCACGTAAAACTTCCATCAGGATTGGTTCGAAAATGTTTCGCAGAATGTTATGCAACAGTTGGCATGCTTGGAAACATTGAACACAAAGATAGAATATTAGGAAAAGCAGGCACAAGCAGACACATGGGTATTCGTCCAACAGTTCGTGGTACAGCTCAGAACCCACGAAGTCATCCACACGGTGGAGGAGAAGGACGAACAGGAGAAGGTATGCATCCTAAGACTCCATGGGGTAAGTCAGCTCGTGGAACAAAGACAAGAAATAAAAAGAAATGGAGTAATAAATTTACCGTTAAATCATAACTATGGAAGCAAAAGCATCAGTAACAGACGTTCACTCAACACCAAAAAAATTGCGCACACTTTTAATGGATGTAAAGAAGATGTCCCCAGTAAAGGCAATGGACCATCTTTTCTACTCACCAAAAAAGTCAGCAAAAATTTTATATAAAGTCATCAAATCAGCAGTAGACAACGCAAAGGCGACTTTACAGATTGATGCTAATCTGTTAGAATTTAAGATTCTAAAAGTAGACCAAGGACACGCATTAAGACGATACAATGCAGGCTCACGAGGCAATGCAAAACCTTATAGAAAACAGTTTGCTCATATCAGTGTTGTGGTTGCTCCAAAGAGCCAACCAGCAAAAAAAGGAGCTGAATTGGTTAAAACAGTTGAATCAGTAGAACCAGTTGAGAAAAAAACATTAAAAGTTGCTAAGAAACCTTCCCTTAAAAAGAAGACAACAGCATCAGCAAAATAATAGATGGGACAAAAAGTTGATCCAAAAGGTCTGAGAGTCGGAATATCCCAAACATGGACTTCCCGATGGTTTTTTAGCAATAAAAAAACATTTAAAGACTCACTTATCTCTGATATTCGTATCCGAGAGAAGCTTATGCAAAAATTTAAGTTTGCATCAGTCACTCAAATTGATATTGAAAGAGCAATCAAAAAGGTTTCTGCAATCATTTATGCAGTAAAACCAGGAATGATCATTGGTCGTGGTGGAAAAGGACTTGAAGAAGTAAAGAAATATATCGTGGCAGATCTTGACAAGAAACCAAACAAAGAATTAAAGGTAGAAATCAAAATTGAACCAGTAAAGAAACCATATTTAAGTGCATATTACGTTGCACAGATGATCGCAGAAAAAATAATCAAAGGATTCCCACACAGAGCAGTTATCCACCATACAATGGATCGTGTTATGGAAGCAGGAGCAAAAGGAATTAAGATACAGCTTGGAGGCAGAATCAACGGAGCAGAAATTTCACGACGTGAAAAATACTTCCTTGGAAGTATTCCAACCTCTACTATTCGTGAGAATGTAGAATTTGTACGATATCCAGCATTAACAAAATCAGGATATATTGGAGTAAAAGTTTGGCTTTGTAAATAACTATGTTGGCACCAAAAAGACAGAAATTTAGAAAGACGTTCCGAGGAACATGGAGAAGAATCGCTTTGCGAGGAAATCTTGTATCTTTTGGTTCAGTCGGACTGAAAACAACAGATAAAGGTTGGGTAAAAGATAGAGAAATTGAAGCATGTCGAGTTATATTAGCTCGTGCAACACGCAAAATGGGTAAATTTTGGATTCGCATTTTTCCTGACAAACCATTTTCGAAAAAACCTCCAGAGGTTACCATGGGTGCAGGAAAAGGTGATATCGCATACTTTGTTGCCTCAGTTGTTCCAGGTAAGGTAATGTTTGAAATCGATGGTTTGCCAGTTGAAGAAGCAAAAGCTGTATTGAAAAGCGTATCAATGAAGTTATCAGTAAGAACGAAAGTCGTCACAAAAGAACTATGAGCACATACATGAAGGAAATGAGCCAAAAAACAGTACAAGAACTTGAAAAGGCAATCGCCGATTTGCGTCTTGAATTGGCAAAATTAGTGGTTGAAGCATCTGTTTCACAACAAAAAAATACAAATACAGTTCCTAATAAAAGAAAACAGTTAGCAGTTCTTTTGACCGCATTAGCACAAAAGAAAAGTTAAAATAAAATAAATATGGCACGAACATTAACCGGTACAGTAGTTTCAGACAAAATGCAGAAAACAGTCGTCGTGTCAGTTGAGAGAAAATTTAGACATGCAAAATACGCAAAAGTCATCGTAAAACACAAGAAATATAAAGCACACACAGAAGATAATGCATATAAAATTGGAGATTTGGTTGAAATGCAAGAAGTACGACCAGTATCTGGAGATAAAAGATTTACCGTTATTAAGAAGTTAAAGAAAACAACCTAAGAATGATACAACTAAGAACACTTTTGACTGTTGCAGATAACAGTGGAGCAAAAAAAGCAATTATGATCGGAATGCCTTTCAAAGGGAACCGAAAATATGCATATATTGGGGAAATTGTTAATATTGCAGTCAAAGAAGCCATTCCTTTTGGTCAAGTAAAACAAGGGGAAGTGCTTTCAGCAGTTGTCATTCGAACACATAAAGAATATAGAAGAGATGACGGAAGTTACATCCGATTTGATGATAACGCATGTGTTATCTTGCAAGCTAAAGATAACAAGGATCCAAAAGGAACAAGAGTATTCGGACCAGTTGCAAAAGAAGTAAAAGATAATGGATTTAAAAAGATTGCAAGTTTGGCAGAGGAAATGTATTAATATGAAAATCAAAAAAAACGATAAAGTAACAATTCAGACTGGAAAAGACAAAGGAAAACAAGGTGTTGTTGAAAAGGTATATCCAAAACAAAACACAATTCTTGTCACAGGTCTTAACTTATATAAAAAACACGTAAGAAAGAGTGAACAGATGCCAAAAGGCGGTATAGTTGAAGTGCCAAGACCACTCAATGTCTCAAAAGTTGGAGTTGTGTGTCCACATTGTAAGAAAACAGTACGTATTGGATATCAAATTGAAGCCGGAAAAAAGTCACGAATTTGTAAAAAATGTAAAAGCATTATTTAAGCACTATGTCATTTAAAGAATTTTTTCAAACAGAAGTAAAACCAGCACTCATGAAGGAGCTTGGGCTTTCAAATAGCTTTGCAGTTCCAAACATTGTAAAGGTTGTCTTAAATGTTGGCGCAGGAGAAGCTGTCACAAATAAGAATGTTATCGCAAAAATACAAGAACAGATCAGTATGATTGCAGGACAAAAAGCAGTCATAACAAAAGCTCGAAAATCAGTTTCAGCATTTAAAATTAGAGAAGGACTTCCAATCGGAGTCAAAGTTACATTAAGAGGAAATAGAATGTATGAATTTTTACAAAAATTCATCACAATCGTTATTCCAAGACTGAGAGATTTTAAAGGAATTGATGACAACGCAGTAGATGCACACGGCAATTTAAACATTGGATTTACAGAACAAACATTATTTCCAGAAATTGAATACGATAAAGTGGATAAACTACGTGGCCTTCAGATTACCGTTGTAACAACAGCAAAAGATAAGAAAAAGGGAAGATTACTATTTGAAAAATTGGGCGTTGCATTTAAAAAATAATCACATATGGCAAAAACATCAGATGAAGTAAAATTCAAACACGAACAAAAGTTTAAGGTACGCAACCATAACAGATGTCAGATTTGTGGAAGATCCAGAGGATATATGCGCCGATTTGGCCTTTGTCGCATCTGTTTTAGAAGAAGAGCATTAGATGGAGAGATTCCAGGAGTTAGAAAGATTTCTTGGTAAACAATTATGAGTAGATCAATAAAAAAAGGACCATACGTAGATGAAAACCTTATGAAAAAGGTTATGGCACAAAAAAAAGGATCAGATAGAATAGTCTTATTGACATGGGCACGAGCAAGTCAGATTGCACCTGAGTTTGTTACACACAAAATCGGAATTCACAACGGAAAAAAACATATTGAAGTTTTGATCACAGAAGGAATGGTTGGACACAGACTTGGAGAATTTTCATTAACCCGAACATTTAAGGGGCATGGAAAGATTACAAAGAGAACAGCAGATAAAACTTAATAATTGATATATATTTATGAACGACCCAATAATTGATCTGATAATAAGAATAAAAAATGCATACATGACCAAGAACGAAACACTTGAGACACCACATTCAAGTTATCGCGAAGCAGTTTTGAAAAAACTGCAGGACATGAAATATATCAAATCATACTCAGTAGAAGGTGATATAGTTAAGACTATCGAGGTTGAACTCATGTACACAAAAGGTGTGCCTGCAATGACAGATGTAAAGCTTGTTTCCAAGCCTGGAAAGCGAGAATATGTATCATACAAAGATTTAAGATCGGTTATGAATGGAATGGGTGTATCATTTTTATCAACACCAAAGGGAATACTCACAAATAGAGAAGCACGAAAAGAAAAGCTTGGCGGCGAATTATTATTTATGATTTGGTAATACTATGTCAAAAATTGGACAAAAAGTACTCACTGTTCCAGCAACTGTAACATTTACAGTTGAAGGAAATGTAGTGACAGTAAAAGGGAAATTGGGTGTCTTAACGGTTGTATTGCCACAAGGGATTACAGTTGAAAAAGGACAAGATAATACTTATGCAGTCATACGAAGAAGCGATTCGAAAGAATTAAAGTCACTTCATGGCACATTTAGAACTCTTATCGACAACGCAATTGTTGGAGTAGAAAAAGCATGGGAAAAAAGACTTGAAGTCGTTGGAACAGGGTTTAATGTAAAAATGCAAGGACAGGACCTCGTTTTCAAAGTAGGATATTCACATCTTGTTCCTTACAAAGCAGTTGAAGGAATTACATTCGCAGTTGAAGGAACAAATAAGGTTATCATCAGCGGAAGAGACAAACAACATGTCGGTGAAATCGCATACAAAGTAAAAATGCTTAAGAAACCAGATGCATATAAAGGAAAAGGTATTAAATATGAAGGAGAAAAGTTAAGAATTAAGCCAGGAAAGAAAGCGGCTAAAACAGCATAAGAGCCTGACATACACCTATGAAACAACACATCACACCAAATAGAAAACTCAGAAGAAAACGAAGAGTCAGCATGAACATCATTGGTTCAGCAGAGAGACCACGTATTTCAGTGTATAGATCAAGTAAAAATGTCTATTTACAAGCAATTGACGATACAGCAGAGAAAACACTTTGTGCAGTACACAGTAAAACAGTAACCAACGGAAAAAAAGCAGATGAAGCATTTGAAGTCGGTAAGAAATTAGGGTTACTCATGAAAGAAAAAAACATTGTTAAAGCAGTTTTTGACAGAGGTCCTTATACCTATTTGGGTCGCGTAAAACGACTCGCAGAAGGACTTCGTGAAGCAGGGATACAGGTTTAATAATTATTTTTTGATTGTATGGTAGATCAATTTGAAGAAAAAAAGCTAGAAGAGAGAATATTACTCATTAAAAGAGTAACAAAGAAAATAACAGGTGGAAGCCACATCACTTTCGTTGCAGTTGTCGCAGTTGGTGACCGCAAAGGAAAAGTTGGTGTTGGAATGGGAAAAGGACGAGAAGTACCACAAGCAATCAGAAAAGCCTTCACAAAAGCACAAAAGAAAATGATTAAGATTCCTGTTTACAAAGGAACAATTCCACACGAAGTATTCTTGAAATATAAAGCAGGCGTCGTTTTCCTTAAACCAGCTCCAGAAGGAACAGGACTTAAGGTTGGAAGTGTAATTCGAACCATTTTTGATCTTGCAGGAGTGTATAATGTATCAGGCAAAATCATTGGATCTAGAAATCAAATAGTAAACACACACCTCATCATGAAAGCCATTGGCATGTTGAAAGATAGAGCATTATCAGTTTCAGAAGGCACAAAGAACGAATGATATCATTTTTAGCGAATCTACCAACATTAGTTGCCCGAGCCAAGAAACGATTAGGTCGTGGTATCGGAAGTGGAAAGGGTGTAAAAAGTGGACGTGGTACAACACGACATCAGAAAGCACGATCTACTATCCCATTGCACTTTGAAGGTGGACAAGGACGACTTGTGAAGAGATTTCCACTTCTTCGAGGAAAAGGAAGAAACTACAGTAGAAAGACATATAAGTATGTTATCTATTCTGAACAACTTAATGTTTTTGATGATGGATCTGTTGTTGATATCGCAGCATTATTCAAGGCAAATCTTATTGAAGCAGATGCAAAAAGCCCAATCGTAAAGCTCATTAAGAAAGGAGAAGTAACTAAAAAATTGACAGTTGCTTTACCAGTTACTCAATCGGTAAAAGCAATGATTGAGAAGGCGGGCGGTACCGTGAGAGTATGAAAGATCTAGCGGAAAAACTAAGATTACTTGCGCACGATGAAACTCTTAAAAGAAAGATCTATTTTACCCTCGCAATTTTCTTATTTTTTCGCTTATTCGCATTTCTTCCTGTCTCAATCATCAATCTTACAAAGTTAAAAGCTTTATTTGATCAAAGTCAGTTTCTCTCTCTTCTTGATGTTTTCTCCGGTGGAACACTCGTTAACTTCTCCATCATGGCACTTGGATTGAATCCGTATATCAATGCATCAATCATTCTTCAACTGTTATCCGTCATATTTCCACAACTTGAAGCGCTTGCAAAAGAGGGTGAATATGGACGATTTAAAATGAATCAATACACCCGTTTTTTAACAGTACCTTTAACCATTGTTCAAGCGGTAGGTATCTATGTTCTTCTTAAAAATCAAAAAATACTTACTAATCTTTCTCCACTTGAGTTTTTCTCATTCATTTTTACCCTAGTAGCTGGAACATTTATTCTTGTTTGGTTTGGAGAACTTATCTCAGAATTTGGCATGGGGAATGGCATATCTCTTATTATCTTTGCTGGCATCGTGGGAAGGTTACCCGTTATATTAGGAAAAACTGCAACAACACTCAACCAAGAAATGATCATAAATTTTATCGTATTTATTCTGGTATCAGTTGGAGTGATAGCTGCTGTGGTATTTATTAACGAGGCAATTAGACGAATTCCCGTGTATTACGCAAAGCGTATTAAAGGAAATAAGGTATATCAAGGAGCAACTAACTATCTTCCGCTCAAATTAAATCAAGCTGGAGTGGTACCAATCATCTTTGCAGTTTCATTTGTATTATTTCCACAAATGGTGGGAAACTTTCTTCAATACTCAAAGCAACCAGTTGTTGCAGGGGTTGCACGATTCCTAGTAACAACATTTAGTCCATCAGGTGCAGTTTATAATATTCTCTATTTTATTCTTGTTATTGGATTTACATTCTTTTACACAATCATCGTATTTAGTCCACAGAAAATTTCTGAAGAAATTCA
>JAPLYQ010000151.1 GCA_026395475.1 Candidatus Roizmanbacteria bacterium
GAAATGTATTTCATAAATCCAAAGTTTGATAAACTTCTTGATCACCCTGTTTACAAAGACATTAAAGATGTCGGAAAACCTATAGATTTAGTTGTGTTGGCGGTCCCAGCAGATGCTGCGATGCATCTTCTTGATGATTTAAACACAATAGGAATAAAAAATATTGTGCTCTATGCAGCGGGATTTAAAGAAGCAGGACTGGATGGCACACAAAAAGAACAGAATTTAATAGCAAAAGCGAAACAATATGGAATGACCATTTTAGGTCCAAACTGTATTGGATTTGTAAGCACTATTTCACAAGCAAATGTAACCTTTTTAAAACATCCTGCACCAAAGGGGAATGTTGGATTTATATCTCAATCTGGAGCATTGGGGAGCCTCATGGTAGATTATTTAGTGGGGCACGAGAACTTTGGCTTCTCATACTTTATGAGTTTAGGGAATAAAGCTGTACTTGATGAATGCGACCTACTACAGTTTTTAAAAGATGATCCAGATACACAAGTTATCGCTATGTATTTGGAAGATGTAAAACGGGGAGAAGATTTTAAACGAATATTAGAAGAGACAACAAAAATAAAACCAGTAGTTATACTCAAATCTGGTTCAACGGTAGAAGGTTCAAAAGCTGCAGGGTCCCATACAGGGAGTATGGTTGGAGATGATATGGTGTACGGAACAGTTTTTGAACAATATGGAGCAATACGTGCGGGTCAGTTTTATGAATTCATGTCCATTCTTAAAATATTTAGTTTTGGTCGTGCTCCTACATCAAAAGATATGCTTATCCTCTCAAATGCGGGCGGTATTGGAGTATTGCTCACAGACGAACTTATTAAAAATAAATTGGAACTTGTCACTGTTCCAGAAGATGTAAAAGAAACCATTAAAAAAAATATGGGTGGAGATAAAGTAACAATTCATAATCCAATTGATTTACTGGGCGACGCCAGCGCGTTTCATTATCGTGCAGCAATTGCCGCGACAATTCAACAAAAACATATTGGAGGCGTTATTGTAATGCTTACACCTCAAGCAAACACAGAGGTAGAAGATACAGCCACAACCCTTATCGAAACTCAATCAGCTTTTTCAAAACCAATTTTTCCCATTTTTATGGGTGAAAAGTCAGTTGGTCAGAGTCATATGCATTTCGAAAGAGCAAAAATGGCAAGTTTTTTTAGCTATGATTTTCTTCCTTCATCTCTGGCAAAAATTACCCATTATCAAGATCATATTCAACACAAAACTATTGATACAAAAAAACTCATCGAAGAGTCAAAGCGGATTGCAATCCCAAAAAAAAGCACGTTAACTCCATTTGAAACAAATACAGTTCTTGCCTCTGCAGGAATACAGGCGGTTTCGCTGATTGTTGCACATTCTGAAGAAGAGGCGACTAATACTGCAAAAGAGATCGGATTTCCGCTTGTTATGAAGACAGCTTCAGACAAAATTACTCATAAAACCGAGGTAAAAGGTGTGAGAGTGAATATTCAGAATGAGGAAGAGCTCTTAAATGAATATCGAGATTTAACTAAAGTTACGGACGAAAATAATGTTTATTTACAAAAAATGATGAAGGGTCACGAACTTATCATTGGAGCAAAACGAGACAGACAGTTCGGCATCGTTCTTCTCCTTGGATTGGGAGGAATTTATGCAGAACTGTTACAGAGCGTGGTTAGTTTCATCTATCCATTCTCATTCGAATACATGGTTAAACAAATACGTTCGTCTAAAGTGCAGAAAATTATTGAGGGTTTCCGTGGGTCTGCTCCGGTTGATGAAGAAAAATTGTATGAAATTCTTGATAATCTGGGGATGCTTATGAATACGTATTCTCAAATTCAAGAAGTAGACCTCAACCCTACGATAGTTTCTGATACTGGCCTCTACATTGTTGATGGGAGAATGATGATCTCACAATAAGATAAAATTAACGTCAGGATTTAATACTATTTACTTTTTTTTGAAAAAGAGTAATATAGTCTCATGGAGAGACGTCCCATTGAATATAAAATTATTCCTGGTGCACGTGTCATGGTCGACACGAAAGAAAATCCTGGTAAGTTTGCCTGGGCAACTGTGGCAGAAATAATAAAAGCAGTCAAAATAACATACGCAGATCTACCAGAATATTATCCCCATAGAGCACATAAGAAAAATGAACCAGGTATGGATTTATTTCTTTCTACAACTGCCTTCACTCTTACCGGATATGACTATCATTCTGACACCATAGGACACTATGATCCAGGAACCTACTTTTTTGCAACACAAAAAAGGGAAGGAGAAGTTGAACGTATCGTAAAGGAAAAGAAAAAATCTACTCCAAAAGTTTGGAAACAGCCCTCGCTTAAAATGTAGGATTCATAAATATATACTTGATAATCTATCTTTATCTGATATAAATAATCAAAACAGAATGAATAGTTATAAAAATTATTAAGAAATCTTAACGGCCAGTGCGGCCGTTTTTTTATATGGCACTAGAAATCACCCCAAAACCAATTCATGTTGAAAATATGTTTTCAGTCGAAGGATCTCCAAAAGTTCAATTTCCTTATGTACAACGAATATTTACAGAAGATCACAAGCCAAAAGGCTTAAAGAGCGGAGATGTCTTGCCATATGGTGGCACAATGGTGGGGGTGGAGAGTAGAGATGTAGTTATTAACAATCTTCCCAATGAGCTATCCCTCGGAGAAAAAAAATTACTCAAAGGATTATTGGAATATGGAGGTGTAGCTCAGTTTGGACCCATGGAAAACTCAGATATGGGAGTAGACTACGAATATGTATTTAAAAAAATCTATAATCCTGAAATTATTGAAGATGCTCTCAAAGATCTAGCTCAAACAATGCAGAAAGATGCACGGACACGTGGATTGCACATTGATGGGGTGCTTGCACCAGAACAATCTGCGGTCATGATTGGAGCAGCATTTTCAACATTTTTAGAAGATAAGCCATGTTGTATTCCAATTCAAAAAAATGCAAAACACCCATCAGAACTTTCAGTTGCGGTTGATTCATACACAAATACAAAAGGAAAAACTGATATTATGTCTTTTCCGATGGAGTTCCTAGATGATATGGCAAAAAAAAATGGAGGTAATGAAATAAATTTAGTGTTGCTTGATGATATCCTTGACACAGGTACAATGACAAAAGCAATGGCGCTTTTACTTCAAATGGCTCGTGAAAAAGGATACAAAGTAAATCTTATTGGTGTTGTAGCACCTCTTGAGAAGATGTATACAGATGCTCGAAAAACTATTGCAAATGAAGTGGGAGATATGCCCGTATTTAGTGCACTTGCGGTAGAGGATATGGGTATCCATCAGGGTACCGATCCGTGGATCAAAGTAAGGGGTGTAGATAAGCCATTTGCATGTGGAACAAAGGATTTCCGTACCCCAACTCAAAAAGCAGGTGGAGCGGATGAAGAGGATTATTCGATATAACGAATGGAGTTTTTTCAATAATACTGTATAATTCAAGTATGACAACTAGTGCGTTACAGAACTATTATTACTTCCAGCCATAAGGCGGGAGGTTTTTCTGTATTAAGAACCCCGCCGAAAGCGGGGATTTTTTTTGGCCGACAATGAATAAATTTATTTTAATCAAACAATTTAGCTTCTATTATTATCAACTCCTCTACGGTGGGCCCGTTTAGTACTTATTTTTCACTAAACCACACCCGCCAAAAGAGGCGGGTTTTTTAATAATTATTTTTTTTACATATGAAACAAATTACATTTATAAACGGTCGTGATATTCCTATGGAACTTCATAGGCCGGTTATTGTGCAAAAAATCAACCTGAACCCTATTGAAGATAGAAAGAAAGCGATAGAAGGAGCGGGGTTTAATACTTTTTTATTGAATACTGAGAGTATTTTCCTTGATATGTTAACTGATTCAGGAACAAATGCGATGAGCAACAATCAACTTGCGGCTATGATGCAGGCTGACGAAGCATACGCTGGTTCTAGTAGCTTTAAAAGGCTAGAAAAATCAGTATGTCATTTTTTTAACAAAAAATTATTTCTTCCTGTTCATCAAGGAAGAGCAGCTGAGCATATTCTTGCACAGACATTTGTTAAAAAAGGAGATGTTATCCCTATGAATTTTCATTTCACCACAACAAGAGCTCATATCGAATTTGTGGGAGGAAAAGTTGAGGAATTGATAGTAGATGAAGTGTTTAAAACAAAGAGCAAGGAGTTATTTAAGGGAAATATGGACATAAAAAAACTCACTCAGTGTATAGAGCGAGTCGGGAAAGATAAAATTCCCTTTATCCGTATGGAAGTTACAACTAACCTTACAGGAGGACAACCAGTGTCTCTTGACAATATTCGTAAAGTGAAAGAAGTTGCAAAAAAATGGCATATCCCTGTTGTGATTGATGCGTGCCTTATCGCAGAGAATGCATGGTTTATTAAAACAAGAGAGAAAGGGTGTGAAGACATGTCTATTCAAGAAATAATTCATGCGATATCTGAGTGCGGAGACATCATATACTTCTCAGGAAGAAAGCTTGGAGCCGCACGAGGAGGAGGAATAATAACAAATACGAACGAACATTTTATGAAAATGCGTGCATTTATTCCTCTCTTTGAAGGATTTCTCACGTACGGTGGGATGTCGACAAAAGAGATTGAAGCATTGGCTGTTGGATTAAATGAATTTACTGATGAAACAGTGATAAGTCAGATGCCACGGTTTATTCAACATGTGGTCACAGAGCTTGAAAAAAAACATGTGCCGGTTGTAACTCCTGCAGGTGCACTTGGAGTTCATATCGATGCAAAGAAGTTCTTGCCACATATTAATCAGAAACAGTACCCTGCAGGAGCTCTCGTTGCAGCGCTCTTTTTAATTTCTGGTATTCGTGGTATGGAACGAGGAACTATTTCGACCGACCGAGACATAACAACGAAACAAGAAGTTCCAGCAGAACTTGAACTTATTCGTCTTGCTGTTCCAAGACGCGTGTTTAGTCTTTCTCATATGGAATTTTTAATAGATAGAATGGTATGGCTTTTCAAGAATAGAGATCTCATTGGAGGATTAACATTTACCGAAGAGCCCACTGTCTTACGATTCTTTTTTGGAAGACTCAAACCAGTTTCCAATTGGCCTGAAAAACTAATAGCACAGTTTAAAAAGGATTTTGGAGAGATGAGTTTATAAAAATTGGTGGGGGCAAAGCTTATTCTTT
>JAPLYQ010000061.1 GCA_026395475.1 Candidatus Roizmanbacteria bacterium
AGAAACACAATGGAGTGCTATTAGTTCAATGCAAGTATATAACGGAAATATTTATCTTCTAGATGGCGGAAATAATGCACTATATAAATATGCGGTTACAACCGACGGATATGGCGACAGAGTATCTTATTTTAAGGGGTCCTATGCTGATATGGACGCAAATTCCACTTTTGCGATAGATATATCTGTTTATGTTGCAAACAAAGACGCAGTTGTAAAGTATACAGCAGGACTTCGAGATGATTTTAAAATGACTATTCCAGGAGAAGGCATCAGTTTAACAAAAATCATTACTCACACAGATCAGACAGAGTTGTATTTATGGGATAAAAAGAATGGAACGATGTATATAACTTCTCGTGATGGTCTTTATAAAAAACAAGTAGCCTCTACCTACTTCACTCAAGCGACAGATGTTGAAGTGTATAATAACAAAGCCTTTCTTCTGAAAGATACAAAGTTGTATAGCATAGACCTATGAGAGGGAACGATATTACACAAGAAACACTCGAACAAATAAGACAAGGGAATGAACGAGCCCTCCTTATGCTTTATAAAAAGTATCATAAGCAAATCTTCCAATTTATTAATCGTCAAATAAGAGATGTTGGTATTTCAGAAGAACTTGTTCAAGATGTTTTCTTAGGATGTATTGATGGTATTCGTGAAGGGCATAAAATTGATTCATTCTCCGCATATTTATTTACCATTGCTCGCTATAAAACAATCGATCATATCCGTAGAAAAAAAATAAAAAAGGTAATGATTTCTACACTTCCTGAAAGTATTGTAAATGGTGCTGCAACATTATTGTTTAATGAAAAAGTTCAAAAAGATGAAGTTGCAGATGTTGTGGAAAGAATATTAAAACATCTTCCGCATGAATATGCTCTTATCATACGACTCAAGTATATAGACGGATTTCCAGTGAAGAAAATAGCCGATAAGCTAGCAGTAAACTTTAAAGCTGCAGAAAGTATGCTTTTTCGAGCGAGACGTGAGTTTTCAAAGCTGTATTCTGCTCTGAATTCATGAAACAAAATACCTCAAATTTGCTAAAAAGACATCTGAAAGAAACGATGATCGTTGAGCCAAACGATCTTGGGTTACCTCTCCTAACAACACTTTATAGAAAAGTAAATGTTTTTTTTAAAACTGCACCCTTTATCTTTATTGTCCCACTTTCAATAGTAGGAGCTGTTGGACTCGTTTATTTATTTGGAATATTAGCAGTTCGACTTGTTTCTCTTCTTCAATATGGCTTCTAATATTGCGTCCCTTTTTATGTTTTTCAAACGATCAATTGGTCTTATTTTTACTCCATATTCATCGATGAGGAAAATAAGCTTAGAAAGTACATGGCATGAATACATTTGGATTCTTATACTTACAATTGCCTATTTTGTAGTTACCAATACTGTCCATTTTTGGATGAATGGATTAATAGGAGCTTTTGGTCTGTATGGTAGTACTATTATTTTTTTCTCCCTTCTTCCTTCACACGGGACAATAAAAGAGAAAATGCACAGATTGACAAAAACATGGACATACACACTCCTTCCAACCCTTATTTGGTTTTATTCAACTCTTTTCTTTTATTTTCTTATTCCACCCCCTCGAACAGCCTCCATTTTGGGTCAATCGTTTAGTATATTTTATATTGCATTTTCAATGAGTTTGCTTGTATGGAAATTAATTCTTACTTACCTAAGCATTCGATTTTCTTTACGAATACATCTCTATAGAGTTATATATTACATACTCATCTATCTTGCACTTTCCATTCCATTATGGATATTTCTTTACAATATTGGAATATCTCGCGTTCCTTTTGTGTGAATGATTTGATCTTCTCCCACCGACTCAATAAGGTATGAAGCTTAGTGAATGTAAAAATAAAGAAGAACGAGCTCAATTTCTAGAAAAAAAATTATCGATTTCCTTAAAAAAAGTTCAACAAGTAGCTATTGATTTAGATGAATCTGTCCATTGCGAAAATAGAATTGGCTCAATCTCACTACCACTTGGAATTGCAGGTCCACTTAATATTCTTGGTGAGCATGCAAAAGGTGAATTTTATACTCCTCTTGCTACAACTGAAGGAGCATTAGTTGCATCAGTTAATCGTGGTGCAAAAGCAACGTATGAAAAAGGGATTATATCTACAATTCAAAAAGTGGGAGTTACTCGTGGACCAGTATTAAAGGCAAAATCAATTGGTGGAGCAGTAAAAATAGAAAAATGGATATGGGAGCATATGAGTGATCTAGTAAAGAAAGCAGAGGAAACATCTTCTCATATAAAACTAATTGATATAACAGTTAAAAAAGCTGGAATGTATATATATATTCGATTTTCATATGACACCGACAAAGCAATGGGTATGAATATGGCAACGATAGCAACAGAAAAAATTACGGAGTATATCGCACAAAAAACAAACTCATCTTTAATTGCAGTTGCTGGAAATTTTGACATTGATAAAAAACCTGCATGGCTTAATAGTATTTATGGGAGGGGATATGTTGTTCAATCGGAAGCTATTATTTCAAAAGATATAGTAAATAAAATATTAAAAACATCGTCTCAATTAATATTTGGAGTTTGGAAAGCAAAATGTCTTATTGGATCTGCGCTTTCTGGCTCCATTGGTTTTAATGCACACCACGCAAATATTATTGCTGCCTTTTATGCTGCTACTGGTCAAGATTTAGCGCATACAGTTGAAGGAAGCTTGGGTATGACAATAGTGGACGTTCTTGAAAATGGTGATTTATATATTTGCGTAAATCTCCCATGTATTATGGTTGGAACTATTGGTGGAGGAACAAAACTTATTACCCAATCTGAAGCAATAAGTATTCTTAAATCAGATTCACCACTTGTTCTTGCAGAAGTTTTATCTTCATCTGTGCTTGCAGGTGAGTTGTCTTTATTATCATCGTTAAGTGAGGGAACATTAGCATCATCACATCAAAAATTAGGTCGATAATAGTATGAAAACAGGAATTACATCATATGGATTTTATATCCCTCAATATCGAATTCGGATAAAAGATATTACGAAGGTATGGGGAAAAAACGCTGAAGAGATTGAGAAGGGATTGGGTGTCGTAGAAAAAGCCGTAGCAACTGCTGCTGAAGACTCCTTAACGATGGCATATGAATCAAGCTCTGTCGCATTAAAAGGACACACGCAACCTATCAATGCACTTTTTTTTGGCACAGAATCTCCAGTTTATGCGGTGAATCCTTCTTCAACCATCTTAGGTGAATTATTAGGGATTGGAAATAATTACCTTGCATACGATACTCAGTTTGCGTGTAAAGCTGCGACAGGGGCGCTCATATCTGCACTCGCACTTGTGGAAAGTAAACAGATAAAATCAGCTCTGGTTGTCGCTTCAGATAAGGCAACTGGGAAACCGCATGATGCCCTTGAATATACTGCTGCGTCTGGATCAGTTAGCATAATTGTTGGTGAGAAAAATCCCATCCTAAGTGTCGATGCTTGGGAATCATATTCTTCAGATACGCCAGATTTTTGGAGACGAGAAGGAATAAAATATCCCTCCCATGGAGGAAGATTTACTGGAAAACCATCATACTTTAGACATATTGCCGGATCTGTAAAAGCACTTTTGTCAAAGTCCCAGCACCGACCAGAAGATTTCACATATGCTGTTTTTCATATGCCAAATGGAAAGTTTCCGGTGCAAATCGCCTCTCAATTGGGATTTTCATCAGAACAAATACAAAAATCATTAATTGTTTCAGAGTTAGGAAATTCATATACTGCCTCAGCACTCATGGGGCTTGTTGCGACATTAGAATATGTAAAACCCGGAGAAAAAATATTATTTGCATCTTATGGATCAGGAGCAGGATCAGATGCGTTTATCTTTACAGCACTCCCGGCAATTGAAAAAAAACGTCTCAATTTTTCCGCAAAATTGAAAGAAAAGCAATATATCGATTATCCAACATATTTAAAATGCATGAGAATAATATGAAATCACACATAATCGGATATCATACAACGCAATTTGGAGAGTTATGGGATAAATCTCTTTTTGACCTCGTAGAAGAATCTATTCTTGGCGTCCTTAAAAACACAAATATTGAATTTGGAGATATTGATGCAATCTTTTTTGGAAATATGCTGGGAGGAATTTTAGAAAACAATCTCCATTCTGGAGCAAAAATTGCAGATATTTTTGGTCTCACAATGCCTATATTTAGAGTAGAAGGCGCATGTGCATCAGGAGGAATGGCGTTTCATCTTGCAAACGAATATGTGAAGTCAGGAAAAGGGAAAACAGTACTGGTTATTGGGGCAGAAAAAATGACTGATGTACAACCAGAATATATTACACAAGGCTTAATGTCTGCAGCATCAGGTGAGGAGCAGGAATCTGGAATGACATTTCCTGGATTATATGCTCTAATGGCACGAGTATATTTAAAAAAATTTGGATATAACAAAAGCAATCTTGCAGCAGTTGCTGTAAAAAACCACATGCATGGATTTCTTAATCCAACCGCACATTTCCGAAAAATAATTACTGAAAAACAAGCCCTTGAGAGCTCTCTTGTTGCAGATCCTTTAGGACTTCTCGATTGTTCACCTGTCTCAGATGGGGCAGCATCACTTATCATTTCAACAAACCCTACTCTCATAAAAAAAAGGCACCATGTGAAGGTTTTATCTTCACAAGTTGCAACAGATAGCATTTCACTTCTCCAACGTAACTCACTCATTGAGTTAAAAGCGACTCAAATTGCGGCCGAAAAGGCATTTGGTGAATCTAAAATAAAAAGATCTGATATATCTATTGCCGAAGTACATGATTGTTTTACAATTGCTGAATTATTTGCGATGGAAGACTTGGGATTTTGGACAAAAGGGGAGGCGGGAAGAAGAGTTACTCAATACGAAACACTGAGGGATAATAATGGACCACTTATAGTTAACACATCAGGTGGATTAAAGGCATCTGGTCATCCGGTTGGTGCGACCGGAATTAAACAAATTGGAGAGCTTTATGTGCAACTTACGAATCAGGCAGATAAGCGACAAATAAAAAATGTGAAGTATGGATTAGCACATAATGTAGGAGGTTCAGGTGGAACTGCTGTGGTTACAATAATAGGTATTTAAATTTATTAAATTATGATAAGCCCAGTAAAAGTGTGGAGAAGACAAAAAACTATTCGTGATTTACTCGGAAAAACTGGTGTTATTCTCTCATGGACAAAAATATTTACTCCTCCACCACAATTTAAACATATTGCACCATACACAATTGTGTATGCAAAATTAGAGAACGGTCAAAACATATGTGCTCAATTGGTAGATTTCTTAGACAACTCTATATTAATAGACAATAAAAGAGTAGTTGTAACATTACGAAAATTGAGGGAAAGTGTGGCAGACGATGTTATTCCTTATACTATTGCTTGTAAACTTATATGAAATCAATTCGATATTCTGCCCCAGGAAAGGCAATTTTGTCAGGAGAACATGCAGTTGTGTATGGAAAACCAGCACTTGTATGTGCAATAGATAAAAGGCTTTCAATTACATTTACCAATTCTGATAAAACTATATATCAGGACGCTATATTTCCAATACTTGAAAAATCTGTAGTCGACTTCCTTAAATCAAAAAAACAAGAAATAAAAAAAGTTACCTATACATATTCTGTTGAGTCATCAATTCCTATTGGGCGAGGATTAGGTTCATCTGCTGCTTATTGTGCATGTATTTCTGCAGGATTACTTGAACTTTTTTCAGGAAGAGAATGGGGAAAAGATGAAATAAATATCTGCGCTTATCAGATGGAAAAATATTTCCATAAAAATTCGTCTGGGGTTGATACATCAACTTCCATTATGGGAGGACTACTCTACTATCGAAAAGAATTTGAATTCCTGAAAACAATCAGTAGTCTTGCGATAAAAATTCCTGAAGTATTTATTAAATCACTCATATTACTTGATACTGGCAAACCACTCGAAACAACAGGGGAGATGGTGCAGTCAGTGGGGATTTTATTTAATAAAATCAAAATTTATTAGAACAAATAGAAGTTGTTTCCGATAAAACAAAAAAATTACTATCAACATTAAATAAATATGGAGTTGGAAAGGTAACTGGTGGTGGTGGAAAAAAAGAGTCTTCTGGTTATCTCTTATTTTTTACTGATGATATGCAACAAGTGACAAAAATATTAAAAGAAAAATCAATCTTATATTTACCATTTATTCCAAGTTATACGGGATTAACAAAAGAATTATGATTCAAACATCAGCTCCAGGAAAACTACTTCTGTTAGGTGATTATGCAGTTGTCTATAATAATCCATGCTTAGTTACTGCAGTGGATAAACGCCTGTATGTGGAAGCAGAAATTATTGAGAATGATGAAGATGAAATTATCACTCCCCAAGTAAAAGAAAGTAGATTTGTGTTGGAAACAATTGCACATTTTAAAGAAAAATTTGCTATAAGAGATTCTGTTCGGATAAAAACTCAAGGAGATTTTTCGCACCAAGTTGGGCTAGGATCTTCATCAGCAGTTACAGTGGCAACACTTGAAGCCCTTAATCAACTTTTTAATAAAAATCTTAATAAAAAACAAGTATTTGACATGTGTTATTCTGTAACACTCTCTATACAAGGTGTCGGGTCGGGATTTGATATTGCAGCTGCGGTTTATGGAGGCACTCAATATTATGTCACAGGGGGAACTGTTATAGAACCAATTTTATTGGACAAACTCCCTTTAGTTGTTGGATATTCAGGAATAAAAGCTGACACCCCATTTTATATTCGAAAAGTAGCAGAGGCATTTAAATATAAAAAGGATGAGTTAAAAAATATTTTTACCTCAGTAACTGAGCTAGTGGAAGAAGCAAGGATTGGACTTGAAACATCTGATTTTGAAAAAACAGGAAGATGTATGACAAAAAATCACCAGCTACTTCAAAAACTAGGAGTAAGCATTCCAAAATTAGATGAGATGGTGTCGGCAGCAAATAATGCAGGCGCATGGGGAGCTAAACTTTCAGGAGCTGGAGGAGGCGATTGTATGATTGCACTTGTTGATGAGGGAAAAAGAGAAGAAGTTACACGTGCTATAGAGAAAGTAGGAGGAGAGATTATTCATGTCGGCTTAAATGCTAAAGGAGTAGAATAAAATAATATGAAAGATATGCAAGATGAGAAATTTATCGTAGTAAATGAACAAGATGAGGACATGACAAATGCGCTGGTGGAAAGGCATTCACTGGCAAAAGAATCAGCACAAAATATTGCACACCGTTCGGAGGTTACTCATTCATCGTGCAATTAACATTGCTCTTTTTAATTCAAAAGGTCAATTAGTCCTTCAAAAAAGAAGCACCCAAAAAGATCTCTATCCTGGATATTATGCATTATCATCCACTGGGCATGTTAGCAAAGGGGAGACCTATGAGGAAGCGGCAGTTAGAGAACTTAAAGAAGAAATGGGCGTGTCTAATATAGAATTAAAACGTATCGAAACCTTTTTAGTACCCGCAAAAGATGAAGTGGAGATGATAACTTTATTTACCGGCACTTATGACGGTGACTACTCATATCCATCTGATGAGGTTGAGTCAATTCAATATTTTTTTCCACAGGAAATTCAGAAATTAGAGAGTATTACTGCATGTTCTAAAAAAAGTTTACAAATAATGAAAATAATGTTATGAAAGCAACCGCAAAAGCACATTCTAATATTGCCTTTATTAAATACTGGGGAAGAAAAGAAGAGACTCTTCGTTTACCAAGTAATGGGAGTATATCTATGAACCTTAGTAATTTATTCACCACCACGACAGTTGAATTTAGGTCAGATCTAAATAAAGATGATGTGTTAGTGAATGGAGAAGAAAATAATGCGATAAATAGTCGTATATCTAAACACTTAGATAGAATTCGTATGCTCCTTCAAAAAAATATATATGCAAAAGTTATTTCACAAAATAGTTTTGCAGCAAGCGCAGGTCTAGCTTCCTCTGCCTCTGGCTTTGCAGCCTTAACTGTCGCAGGTGTTGCCGCAGCAGGGCTTCATTTATCTGAAAAAGAACTCTCAATACTTGCAAGACAGGGGTCAGGATCCGCATGTAGATCAATTCCGGATGGGTTTGTAGAATGGCTTGATGGGAATACCTCAGAGGACTCATACGCATATAAACTCTTTGACCAATCATATTGGGATTTGTGTGATATTGTTACGGTCATTAGTAAAGAAAAGAAAGATGTTCCCACGTCTACTGGTCAGCAAACAGCTTCATCAAGCATCTTTTTTCAAACTCGCCTGAATAATATTGCGCAAAAAATTAAAACCTGTAAAAATTTGATAAAAACTAAAAATTTTGATGAGTTTGGTAAGTTAATCGAGATGGAGGCACTCGAACTACATACAATCATGTTTACTTCTTGGCCATCACTTATCTATCTAGAACCAACATCTCTTACCGTCATGAAAGAAGTAAAAAAATTAAGAGATGAGGGTATATCTGTTTATTTTACAATTGATGCGGGGCCTAATATACATATTATATGTCAGGCTAAAGATATTGACATAGTACAGAAGAGAATAAATAGTATTCCTGAAATTATCGAAACGATAGTGAATCAACCTTCAAAAGGTACATATCTACTTGAAGATCATTTATTTTAAAAAGGACAGCTATTAAGGACCCGCATTATCATTTATCGATGGTAGTTTGAACTGTAGTCCATTGCCAATTCCAAATTTTCCACCAAGTACTGTACCCATAATTACATTAAATACTACAAGTACAACAACAACTAAGATAAGTCCGATTGCAGCGCTTTGTATTTTATTCTGTGCTTTTTGCAATTTTTCTTTTTCTCCATTGGAGGTTATCCAGTCAAAGGCACCCCACAACATATAAAGAAGTGTGGCAAGACCGGCAACGAAAAAAAACAATTGAATACCCGTTGATATAAGTGATCCTAACCCTTGATTAACATCTCCCGTATACAAAGGATCATTGACAGGTGAATTTATTTTTCCAATGACTCCGGATGTATCTACAGGTGCAGTGGCTAAAAAATTTTTCATAAAGGCATGTTAACTTTTAATACGTACCCAATTATCCTCGTTAATACAAAACTTGCAACTATAAGAAAGAGACCAATAATAGCATACATAATAACGGATTGTGCTTTTGAGACTTTTTCTGGATTTCCTTCACTCGTTAGGTATCTATATGCTCCCAAGAGAAGCATGCCAAGTGTTATAAAACCTCCCACAAGCATCATGATGGGAAGAATGAGATTCACCAAGGTTGTGATAGAGTCAAATTTTGCGATTGGGTTAACTGTTTTATCTCCAAAATTTACCTCAGCATACACCTGTGGAATTATATTCATGTCTACACTATAGCGAAATTTTGAATAATCGTCAAGTTGCGGAAAATATTCGGTATAATAAATCTACCTATGGAACTGAAGAATATCCCAAATCACATCGCAATCATTGCAGACGGTAATAGAAGATGGGCAAAAGAACGCAATCTACCTTCCTTTGAAGGTCACAGAAAAGGGTTTGAGAACATAAAAGCATTAAGTAGTAAGGCTAAAAAACTTGGAATACAAATTGTCACCTTTTGGGTTTTTTCTACTGAAAATTGGAAAAGGGCAGCGGATGAGGTTGGATATTTAATGAATCTTGCAGAAAAAGTTATTGACGTACAGGTTAAGGAAGCTATTCAAGAGGAAACACGTATTGTGCATATAGGAAGAAAAGATAGGTTGCCAGAGGGTCTCAAAAAAAAGATTGCAAACGCAGAAGAGCGAACTAAAGAATTCTCAAAATATTTTTTTGTTATCGCCCTTGATTATGGAGGACAGGATGAAATTATGAGAGCTGTTCAAAAAATGAAAGATGTAAAAACTGAGAAAATAGATGACTATTTAGATACACACGTATTACCTTATCCAAACCCCGATCTTATTATCCGAACAAGCGGGGAAATAAGACTATCTGGATTTATGACATGGCAGTCAGCATATAGTGAATACTTCTTTTCAGATTTATATTTTCCTGATTTCGGTCCAGAGGCATTAGAAAAATCAATTATCGAATATAGCGATCGTCAAAGAAGATTTGGGAAATAATTATTATGTTTAATCCAACATTCACCATAACCAATCGAATTCTTACCAATATATCAAAAGTAGAAGCGGCAGAAGAAGTTATTCGAAATGCACCACTTCTTCCCTTATGGGAACGTCAGTTTAAGGAAGATGCACTTGTTCGCGCAGCATATCATGGAACGCATATTGAAGGAAATATGCTCCAAATGGAAGAGGCGAAAGAGGTTTTGCTTGGAAAAGCCGTTGCCGCTCGTCCTCGCGATATCCAAGAAGTTATTAACTATCGAAAAGTTGTAGAGCTTATTGACGAAGAGGCAAAGAAGAAGATTGACAAAATAACGGAGCAACTTGTACTCAAAATTCATAGGATACTAACTGAAAAAACATTAGCTGCGGAGCTTTCTGGACAATATAGGTTGAAACAGGTAGTGATTAGAAATTCTGCAACGGGAGAAATCACCTTCAAGCCCCCCACACCTCTTGAAGTCCCATTTCTCATGAAAGAGTTTATTTATTGGATGAATAAAGATGAATCAAAAGACATACACTCAATTTTGAAAGCCGGCATTGTTCATCATGAATTTGTCCGCATACACCCTTTTATTGATGGAAACGGAAGAGTAGGAAGGTCATTAGCTACTTTAGTACTTCTTCTTGGAGGATATGATATACGAAGATTCTTTTCTCTTGAGGAGTATTTTGATAGAGATGCAATTTCCTATTATGAACATCTTCAAAAAGCTACTGCGGGGGACCTAACTTCATGGCTTGAATATTTTAGCTTTGGTGCCGCTGTTGAATTTACGCGTATCAAAGAAAAGATACAAAAACTTTCAAAAGACGTAAAACTAAAAGATAAAATGGGAGGTCAACAAATATTCTTGACTGAAAGACAAATTAAACTTATCGAATATATTCAAGAAATTGGATATCTACAAAATAAAGCTTTTAAAACTATTTTTCCAGATATCTCTGAGGACTCAGTACTGAGAGATGTTCAAGATTTGGTCAAAAAAAATCTCATCAAAAAGATTGGAAGTACTAAATCAGCTCGATATGTAAGCGTTTGATTTATTTTCTCTTCATCAAACGAATTGCTCCATATATTCCCCATATAATCGGGAATAGGAGGATTGCAGAGTATTTATACATGTCTTTCTGTGAGTCAGATAAATCCTGCAATGGATAGAATGATACAACTCGAGATCTAATACCATTAAGCACTCCATTTGATCCAAATGTATCCATTACATTTAATATAAAATCTAAATTTCCACTACCTCTACTCATATATTGTTCATAAGGGAATCGAGATGAAGGAATAACAACCATTTCTCCACCTTTTTTATTTTTTATCAATGCTCCAAGCACAAATTGCTTAACATCTTTTATATTTGGTTGAGGAATGGTATTTGGGTTAAGAGAAAACGATCCATCTTTTTGTACCCATGACTTATCAGACGAGACAATGAGAGGTGTGATAGAAGAGTCCCTTTTTATGGATAGCGATGACGTCCAAGGAAAAGTCATAAATTGTATATTTGCGAAAAGTCCTGATTTAGACTCAAAAAGATTTGATCGGATCCAAAAAGGATATGGGGCAAGGAACTGAGAGTTTGCATTGCCAAAATTAACATACTCAGCAGATGTCGATAGAACTAGATCATGATTAATTTGAGCTCCATAAGATGCTGTCAACTCATTTAAATTATTCTCTGCTTGTGTTACTCCGAGTGATTGTTCATCAATTTTTGTTCCCCCAGCAAGTACAAGAACATTTTTACCAGATTCAAAAAATTTCTTTAGAAGCTCTACCTGTTCTGAAGAGTACTTATTGCTGCCATTATCAAGAAGAAGAACGGCTGAATAATCTGTTATAAACTTTTGGGCATCCTCAGATTTAATAGTAGACAGATCTAAACTAGACACTGTATATTGCTGTGACAGAACCTTTTTTAATGAAGAAATAGGATCTTGTTGGCTATATGCATTTTGATTCTCACCTACTATAGCTATTTTTGGCATGTCTGTACGTGTAAGACGATAGATTGCAGAAGTAATATTATATTCAAGATTCTGATAATCATTCACTTGAGGAATAATCTCATTTTTATCGCTATACGACAAAGCAATTCCAAAATAGAATGAAGATGTCTGGTATTTATTTTGTTCAAGTTGGGAGAATTGTAATTCTGGGATTCCCAATTCTTTTAATTTTTCTATAATTTTTGCATCTTTTTTTGGATCAATAGTGTTTACTTTTATATTTTTTCCTCCTCTTCTATATTCTTGTAGTAATTCAATCACATCTGTTCGAAGGGGAATGATGCGCGTTGGAAGGTCTGAAGAGACATAGAGATTAATATCAACGTTTTTATTATTTTTTTGAATTACATTTTTGGTTGCTTGAGAAAGTGTGTATGCTTTCCCTTTTGAGAAGTCTAAACGAACAGGAAATAATGAAAAAAGGATAAATGTTATTGCAAAGAAAGAGAGGATAAGAATAGTTGGAGGTGTTTTGCGAAGATAATTCATATTATGATCTTTTTTTTAATTCTATAACTGTCAATTTAAAAAATAAAACAATAAGCATTATAAAATAACTTAAAGATCTGAGATCAACAATTCCTTTAATAAAATTATCTAAATGAAGAATAGGGCTTCCAAATAAAAGAACATCTTGAACTGTTTTTGGAAGTAAATTTGCAAGAAAGTCGGAGGAGAGTGTGGTGACAAGAAAAAGTATGAGTGCTGAAATAGAAAATGAAGCAATTTGATTAGAAAATCGACTTGAGATGTAAAGAGAAAAACTCAAATAGAGAGTACTTAGAAGAAGTAATCCAATATAGCCAACAATAATTTCTGGGATATACAATGTAGAAATCAATCCAAGAACGATCGGGATAGAAAGGGTAAGACCTAAAGTAATACTGATAATTGTAAGGAGACTTAATAACTTTGAAAAGACTATTGTGTCTTCTGAAAGAGGGAGTGTCATCAGAACCTCGATGGTATTTGCCCTTTTTTCTTCACTGATACTGCGCATAGATAATGCAGGAATGAGAATAAACAACAGCCAGGGTGCTACACTAAAAAAAGGTTTCAAAGATGCTGAACCAACAACGAATACATCTTTTATAAATAAGTAGCCTAAAAAAAGTGCGAAAGCAACTGGTACAGAGTACCCAACAGGGGAATTGAGGATTTGCATCAATTCTTTTTTATATAAAGCTTTCATGATTTTTTAATTAATTTTTTAAATAACACTTCAACACTTCCTTTTCCTTTTGGTTTAGCACCATCAAATAAGAGAGATCCTTTATTAATAATAAGCACACGAGTTGCAACATCTTCTATTTCAGACAAAATGTGCGTAGAGAATATTACAATACGTTTTTTTGCAAGTTTTTTAATTAAATTTTTTATTACATCTTGTTCAATGGGGTCAAGTCCGGAAGTTGGTTCATCAAGAAGGAGAATATCTGGTTTACCACACAAGGCAGCGGCGAGTCCTACTCGTTGCTTAAACCCACGAGACAACTGGTCTATTTTCTTTTCATACACATCGTCCATATGTAGCTCTTCTATTATATTTTCTATATGTTCTTCATGTTTTACCTCCGTAATAAAGTCAAGATATTCCTTGACAAGCATGTCCAGGGGAAGTGGATTATTTTCTGGAAGATATCCAACCCGAGGCAAGACTGTAAGGCGCTTGGTAATAGGATTTTCATTAAAGAGTTTTACCTTTCCCTCAGTAGGTTTAAGGAAGCCTGTAATAAGACGCATGGTAGTAGTTTTTCCGGCTCCATTTGGACCAAGAAACCCAATAATATCACCTTGCTGTGCTTTAAACGAAAGGTCAGAAACCGCTAATTTTATACCAAATCGTTTGTATACATGTGAGAGCTCTATCATAGCATTAGGTTATACCAAAAAAAAAGATGTAGGTCAATATCAAAAAATAAAATTCGTTAGAATTCTTACATGCTTAAATGTTGAAACGATTCTTCTACAACTTCCCAATTCATATTTTCAAAGAAAACATCTATATACTGCCCACGATTTACACCGTAATCAGCAAAATATGCGTGCTCATAGGTGTCAAGCGCTACCAGAGGAGTTGCCTCCCAAAATGAATAGGTGTTTTGTGAATCACCAATATGATTCATGAGTTTTTTCTCACGACTATTCCATATAGTCCATACCCACCCGCGTGCACTTATCGCAGATGCCTTCATATCTTTTTTATATGTTTCGAAAGATCCAAAATCTTTCTCAATCTGATGTAACAACTTACTACTCGCCGTCCCCCCATTTCCTCCTAAATGTGTAAAGTAAATTTCATGATTTACAACGCCACCCCATGCAAAACTCAGTTCTGTTTTGAGTGATCTGATAGTAGAAAATACTTGATTTGCTTTTGTGTAATCATCATCAGTCAAAGCCTTAAGTCTATCTGTAATTTCATTGTATTTTGCAACATATCCTGCGTACAGTTTAAGATGGTCTTCAACTGTTTTTTTAGATATCCCCTTCATGGAGAAAATTGTTTCAGAAAATTGTTTTGCTTGTATCATAGTACTATTACTAAATTAGTAATAGATACATTATCACAGAATATTTGAAATATGTCAATAACCTAATGAAACACTTACTTATTGATATTTTTGACTCCGTCAATATAGGAGGGGAGTTTATTCCCGAATTGGCTCAAGGCATTGCCAAAGAAGTGCATTGCAGATCTGAATTTATCAACTTGTGCAAAATTATATATGTCAAGTGAGCCAATGGCCATATTTACTAGTCCAATTCCTGCCGCAGCAGTTGCAGACAAAGCAAAAGGGATAATCTTTCCAGATTCCTGATTATGAGAAACAAGATCTGTCACTAGACGTACAGCACTTGGGAATGCGTAGCCAAACATGGCCGCATACTCGACAGCCTCAGCAGATTCAACGCCAGCAAGTTTAAGAGCTCCAGTTGTCGCTAAAGCAAATGTAGCTGAAGAAAACAAATTAACAGGTATTCGCACTGGGTCATTTTTAATATCTCCAACAGCATATGCTGTTTCAAGTAATATATTAGCGGGAAGAGCAACAGTGATGGGGTCGCTGTGACATAAATTTAAAAAAGCTGCGGTTAATTCCATAGAAACACACGGTAATAAAATACATATCTAATATGTATATATTATACTATAGGATTTCTATTTATTCAAGGAGATCTGGGCGTCGCAGCAATGTAAGTTCAAATGCCTTTGTCAATTGCCATGCTTTGATTTTTTTTGGGTCACCTGAAAGCAGAATATCAGGTACTTTTTTACCATCAAATTCTTCTGGTCTCGTATATTGTGGATACTCAAACAATTGAATTTCATCAATTCCTTTTTGTTTAAGAAGTGAAAGGGTGGAATTATCTCCAATGATTTTTTGTAAAGCTTCAACTTTGCAGGTAAAAAAACTTTCCTCAGTAGTTGCGTTTTCTTTTTTTAACACACCGGGAAGCAGACGAACAACCGCATCGCAAATCGTTGCTGCGGTAAGTTCACCACCTGTCATTATAAAGTCACCAAGAGACACCTCTTCATCAATATAGTCGGAAAATCTTTCGTCAAATCCTTCATAGTGTCCTGCATAGATAATAAGCTCATTCAATTTCGAATATTCTTGTGCTTTTTTTTGATTAAAAACAGATCCTTTTGCAGAGGTAAGAATAATATGAGGTTTTGGATTACTAGTTACAATTGAGTCTAGCGATTTCTTAAGGACATCAACACAGAGCACCATTCCCGCTCCGCCTCCATAAGGTCGTTCATCAACAGTACCATAAGAATCGCGTGCAAAGTCACGTAAATGAACGAGGTTAATCTCAACTAATCCCTTTGTTTGAGCCCGTTTAATAATAGAGTCTTGAATAAACCCTTCTATCATTTTTGGGAAAAGTGTGACGATTGTAATTTTCATGGAAGTGAAACAACTATAAATCCAGAAGCGACCAAAATACTTCCAAGGATAAGTTTAAGTGAAATGGTTTCTTTTAAAATAAACACACTAAAAAATGAAGTGAAAATAGGAATAGTGAGGCTAACAAGAGATGCTGCTATAGCACTTTTTGTTTCTTGAATTCCTTTTACATAGCAAATTTGAGGAATTACATACACAAAAACACCCATAATGATGAAAAGGACAATATCACGAGATGATATTTTTTCCTTCACCATAACAAGAGTAGGAATATAAAAAAGAGCTCCAAAGAATGATGCAAATGCTGCAACAAGTACTGGGCTTCTATTGCTAAAAAATTTCTTCGTGAAGATAATTTCTCCTGCCCACAAAATATCAGCTATAATGACATAGACTATTCCCATAAGCTCTTATTATATCAAGCATATATGAAAAAATTTGTCCTCAAACTGATACGAGACTACCAGTCTGTTTCATTCTTTCAAAAATACATGGGGGTTTCATGTCGTTTTTTTCCTACTTGTTCTGACTATACATATCAGGCAGTGGAAAAATATGGTGTAGGGAAGGGGATAATTCTTGGACTCAAACGCTTTCTTCGTTGTAATCCATGGAACAAAGGTGGGATAGATAAACTTCAATAAAAAACGAAACAAAATAATGTATAGTGAAAATTGTGGATGATAACCAGAAAGCCTGTTTTGGTTTCTCTCTTTGTAATGGGGTAGGTCCCATGACATTTATTAAGTTGGTTGCACAATTTAAATCTCCTCATCGTGCATTTTATGCACCAGCTGAACAACTTTACCCATTTTTTTTCCGAGAACATCAATTTAATGCATTCATTTCATTTCGTTCTCACTATTCATATGAAAAAGAAATAAAAAAAATAACATCTCAAAATATATGGATAATGACACAATACCATTCAGATTATCCAAAGTTACTCAAAAATATCAGTGATCCTCCTATTTGTATTTTTGGAAAGGGAGACAGAAATAGTATAGATTTTACAAACGATGTCTGTGTTGGAGTTGTTGGCACTCGCAAACCAACTCCATATGGTTCATATATAGCTCAAGAGCTTGGTACATCTTTTGCATCAGTTGGACTTGTTATTGTCTCAGGGATGGCAACTGGCATTGATACTATTTCTCATGAAGCGGCAATTGAAAAACACGGAAGAACAATTGCAGTTCTTGGAACGAGTATTGATACGATATATCCCTATACAAACAAAGAACTTCATGACAAAATACTCAAAGATTATGGAATTGTAATCTCTGAATATCCTCCTGGATATTTAGTGCATCGAGGAATGTTTGTGATGCGTAATCGTATCATTGTAGGTCTGTCAAAAGCAATTGTCGTAGTTGAAGGTGGAGAACACTCCGGATCACTTACCACTGCCCGCTTTGCGGCTGAAAATGGAAGAGATGTATATGCGGTGCCTGGACTAATAACATCAGAGATGTCTATCGGTCCTCATATTCTCATCCGAGAAGGGGCTCATGTTCTCACAAGCTCTAAAGAATTACTTCAAGATTTTGGATTAGATTATGGATCAGAAAGAATAGCGACAAAACTTATTGATTTAACTGGTGAAGAAAAGATAATTTACGATTTGTTATCAGTAAAAAAATATCATGCGGACGAAGTTGCCAAAAAAATATCATTAAGTATTTCCGAAACATTACCCATTCTTTCGCTACTTGAGGTACGTGGAATAATTGAGAAGGATTTGGATGGAAGATTTATTGTACAGGTATAACGTCAAGTTTATTTACTCTTCTGAGATATTTATCTCCCTCTTTTGGATGAGATGAGAGAAAAATATCTACATATTTTTTTGCTGTTTCAAAATCAGTATAGTCTGATGCGATAGCAAGTATATTGGTGTGGTCATTTTCTCTGCCATGTTGAACTTGATCATTATTTAAAGCAACTCCACATCGAATTTGTTTAAATCGATTAACCGCCATACTTACTCCAATTGCAGAACCACAAATAACAATCCCAAGATTTTCATGAGGATTTTGTTGAACAGCTTGAGCGACTTTTTGAGCGAAGTCTGGGTAGTCATCTAAAGGATCGAGACGGTAGTTGCCAAAATCTTCGATACGAATATCCTTCTCTTGTAAATATTCTACAAGTTTATTTTTTAAATCGAATCCACGATGGTCTGTAGCAATAAAGACCGGCATAAGATTAGTATATCACACTACTAAAAAACCCTCTGTTACCAGAGGGTTTATCAGTGTGAATATCAATTACTTCACAATTCTCTTCAGGCTTTTACCAGCTGTAAAACCTGGAGTTTTTGTTGCTGGAATTTGAATTTCAGCACCAGTCTGTGGATTGCGGCCTTTTCGGGCTGCTCTCTTTCGGACCATAAATGTGCCAAATCCTGTTACAACGACTTTTTCACCGCGCTTCATAGCGTCTGTGATGGAGCCGAAGACTGCGTTCACGGCATCTTTAGATGCTTTTGCAGTAAGACCTGCTTTTTTTGTTACTTGTGCGATAAGATCTGCTTTTGTCATATATATTCACCTGCCTTTTGTGTGACTTAACTTATGATTAAGTAGAGATAGCTTACCCATTTTTGCGCGTCCTGTCAATCTACACTTAAAATATCTTATTGTAACAATCTATATCAAATTTGGGGCATTGGGACAATGAGAAAATGACCAAAAAAAATAGGGACAGAATTTTATTTCTGTCCCTAAGATTTATTTCTTGTTAGATTTTAGTTGTCGATTCTGTTCGATATTCTCGGATGATTGTTGTTTTAATCTGTCCTGGGAATACATCAAACTTTTCCTCAAGTTCTTGTTTAATTTTTGCTGCTAAAATCACAGTTTCTTCATCTGTCATTTCATCTGGTCTTACTATTACACGGAGCTCTCTACCAGCTTGAAGTGCAAATGCTTCTTTCACACCTTTTTTTGTTTTAGCAACATCTTCAATTGTCTTAATTCGTTTTAAATATTCTTCAAAATCTTCATGTCTCGCTCCTGGTCTTCCGCCAGATACCGCATCAGAAATATAAACGATAACTGCTTCCAGACTATTCATTGGAACGTCCTCATGATGGGATGCAACAGTGTCAATAACTTTTTGTGGGAATCGATATTTCTTTAAAAGTTCAACTCCTAAATCAATATGTGATCCTTCTTTGTCATTTATAACTTTTCCAATATCATGGAATAAACATCCAAGCTTCACGACATTCACATCTGCTTTTAACTCATGAGCAAGTGCAATTCCAATTCGTGTTTCTTCTAGAGTATGGACAATCATATTTTGTCCATAAGAGAAGCGATATTTAAATCGACCAAGTAACTTAATAAGTTCAACTGGTAAATTAAATACACCAACCTTATGGGCAAGTTCTTCACCAGCCTTAAAGATAGTTTTTTCAACCTCTTCTTTTGTTTTTGCAACGATTTCTTCAATTCTTGGTGGTTGGATTCGGCCATCTTTGATTAATTTTTCAAGTGCAGTACGTGCAATTTCGCGTCGTATTGCATCGAATGATGAAATTTTAATAACACCTTCTTCTTCAAGATCTACATCAACTCCTGTTGCCACCTCAAATGCACGAATGTTTCGTCCTTCTTTTCCAATAATTCTTCCTTTAAATTCATCACTTGGAAGATGTACAACAGAAAGAGTGTATTCTGCTGTAACATCGGTTGCTCCATAGCGCATTGCATCTACGAGAAGGTGTTTTGCTTTTTCATCAACTGTTCGTTTTACATCTTCTTCAGCTTGCGTAATACGTCGAGCGACATCTGCTTTTAATTTTTCTTCCCATCCCTGAAGGAGAAGTTGTTTTGCTTGATCTTTAGTCATTTGAGCGATAGCCTCAAGTTTTTGAAGAATTTGATCTCTTTTCTCTTCAACACTTTTTTTTGAGTCAGCAAGAGACTGTCTCTCTTTCTCAATGGAAGCTTTTTCAGTTGCAAGAACTTTTTCTTTCTCGTCAATCTGCTGTTTTTCCGTCGCTATTCGTTTTTCAACTTCAAGAGACTCAGCAAGATTTTTTTGAGCCTGTCGTTCAGCATCGGTTTTAATACGCAATGCCTCCTCGTTAGCTTTGAGGATAATTTCTTTTGCTTCGTGTTGAAGCTGGATTTCTTGTTCCTGGACTTGTTTACCGAAGAACAATCGTTTAAAAAATGAACCGAACATAGTCTTTTTGTTTAGATCAGTTGTCGGGAGAGTTAGGTATTATTTTATGCATCATTCTTGTGGACAAATTGCGATAAAAATTGAATCATGGTGATTTGAACAATAATTGGTACCTCTCCGCCAACCAATTAATAATATTGTCATATTGTACTCTTTTTATTCTCTATCTTCAAATGCTCCTTAGTAAAACCCTCTAAACGTCATTTTGAGAAGAAAAAGGATAATAGGAAGATTTTTTAAGCAAAGACAAAGCCATTTCCGTGATAGTTCTTAATTTCGTTTCTCAGAAGATTCATTCTATATTCATCCTCTTTGGAGTAATATTTTTTTCCCTCAACATTGATATTTGATTCATAATTTAACCCATCAACAATCTTTTCAACAAGATAGGAATCTTTGGATTTTTCTGTAATAACCGATAGACTCTTTCCTTCTGACGTAGTTGCCTGAGCTGTTGTAACTTCTCTCCAGTTTTCATCTCCGATAAACTCCCATTTTTTTATTTTTTCTAAATCTTCTTCCTCAATCAACCAAATTCGTCCCTCTACAAAACCATTTCCCTTGCGGATAGTATAAGCTTGAAAACTATCTCCCCAGACTTTTTTTAAAATGTGTTGAGCAGAGGTGGGAATTTGCTTTAAGGTTTGTACGGCGAGACTGTAATTTCCAAGTACTGCTCCTTGCCCACCTTCTGGATATTTTCCCAGTATTTCTTTTAAGCGATGAGGATCTTTATTCGCTCCATATCCAAAAAAAAGTATTTTTCCCATAGATTAATACTAAATTGTAGAGAAGTTACAAATATAAATCAATATATTGATATATAGAGTAGGTATACAAAAGGGAAGGCATCACTTTTCTATAGAAAAACATGCATTGTATGTTTCTCTTGAGACATCATATGAAAAACCTCTCCGTTGGAGGAAAGAAATTGCCTTTATAAATCGTTTTTTTTCATCAGCAATAAACAAGAGCGATTTTACCTTCTTTTTTAACGCTTTTTGAGCCAAAGCAATTTCATCTGTGGGATTTTTTGAAAAAAAGGTATTTATATCTGTTTGAGAAACGCCGAGTTTTTTTAGCTCCAACTCCAAAACTCTTTTACTTTTTGGTTTGAGTGAGTTTCTTGAGTTTACAAATGAACCGATAAACTCCAAATCATTCAGATATCCCTGATCTTTTAACAGTTCAAGTGCAGCATTGATTTCATCAGTAGTAATTCTGTATTTTTCTGCCTTTTTCTGAAGATATCTTTCAACCTCAACTACTGTTCGGGGGCGAAATGAAAGAAATCGATAGGCGAGAGACAAGGCTTTTTCCATATACAAATATTGTAGTATAAAAA
>JAPLYQ010000118.1 GCA_026395475.1 Candidatus Roizmanbacteria bacterium
GAAGGATATGGATTAGATTCCTTTGAATATGGGAGAGATAATCCAAATATTGTAAAAGGCCCAACACCAGGAGCTTTAAACTTTAAAGCATCTCAACAAAAATAGCCTTGAACTTTTTTGACAGTAATATTGCTACTGCTGTATCCAGGCAGTAAACGTAGGCTGTCCAATGTTCTCCAATATGCTATTGTTTATTTTTTCAAATGCCTTTTTTTGGACATCAAACACCCAGAGCTGAACCCCAAAATCTACTTTCTTCTCCGATGCGTAGGCAGTAGGTCTGATAATAAAGTATGCTTTTCCACTTGGCATGGTTAAATTCTCCATATGCAAAGTGTCTATCGTGAAATCTTTGTTGGGTAAGTTGAGACTTTCCATTGAGTATTCCATTATTTTTTTTTCTGCTGTATCTATAAGAACCACTGAAGCAAATTTATTTGTAGGTGCAATCCAGTTACTTTGGTCCATAAAAAAAACGAGAAACCTATTATCTAAAGTCCATCCAGCAATAGGGATACTGTTTGCATGAGTTAATGTATTGCTAAATAAGACGTTTTTATTATAGTAAGCGATGAAGTTATTTTTCACATTGTCTATAGATACACTATATTTTTTGTCTGGAGAATCCCAAAATGATCTATCTAATTTTATACTTTTATTGAGGTTATATTCATGGGTTTTGATATTCCATTTATATGTTGGCCCATCGTTATTATATAAACCTACATTCATAGAATCTACCCATTGAGAAAGATAGTAATTATTAATGAGTTTGGTTTTTTTCTCGTAGTCAAATGTAGGAAGTGAAACAATTTTTTTATCAATTAGATTGAGTACATATCTTTCATTTAATCCCTCTTTATAGCATTCATATGAAATTCTACTTTCATCTGGAGACACAAAAAATCTTTCCACTGCACTTTCTGTATTCGTTAATTTTTCTAGCATATTTCCATTCAGGTCCATCTTCCAGACTTCCCCATTTATTCCAGACATATTGTTTCTCTCCTTTATATCTGTTTTTAATACAAAAAAATACTTCTTATCGTTACTTATCACAGCATTTGTCTCACTATTACTTCCAAGATAGGGTAAGTTGGTTACTGTTTTTGTTTTCTCATCAAATTTAAAGAAGTTTTTTGAATCTTCAGAGATAGGAAAATACATTTGCCCTTCCCGTGCGTAGATATAATATGTGCCGAGTGGGTAGTTAGGAGCAGCTTGAAGAGTGGACTTAGGAACAGAAACAGATTGAGAGGAAGTAGAAACTTTATTTTTCGAATTCAAAAGGATAACTCCAACACAACTAGCTAAGAACAGCATAGTCAATAAGATAACAGTTCTTTTTTTAAAGCACACCTTATTTTTCATAATGGTAACAGCAATACAAATAACCCTACAAGAATCTCCAC
Organism: Candidatus Roizmanbacteria bacterium; assembly: GCA_026395475.1. Classification (GTDB taxonomy): domain Bacteria; phylum Patescibacteriota; class Microgenomatia; order UBA1406; family GWC2-37-13; genus JAKBEU01. The sequence goes on from JAPLYQ010000118.1 coordinate 1,413, forward strand.
CTCTTCACTTATAGAATAACAGAATACGAATAAACTTAGCTAGTGCATTAATCTTGGAAAAATGGGATTTTTAGATGTGTTCTATCTATTTTCTATTTGTTTATGTTTTGTTGGGAGAGATTTTGCAATCATAAGAAGGATATTTGGGAGGGCAACTAACATATCTAATTTTTCCTCATCAACAACATAGTAAAGTTTTGCTCCTGGGTAAGGGGAATCTTTTTCACAAGTTTTTTCAAGAAAACTACTTGCAGAACAATTTTTTACATAAAGTAAGTCATCACATACAAGACCAACAACTTTATTATCTGCATAAAGTGCGTACTCACCAAACATGGCTCTAGTCGTGAATCGTGAAGTATTCCCTAGCTTTTTCAAAATAAATAGTATTGTGTCTTTTTTAGTACTCATGATCATATTATAAACTTGCATTGCATGATCCGAGAAACAGCTTAGATTAGGCATCTAACCCTATATTTTTTCATATACTATTTACCACACTTTGGACAATATTGGCTGATATACTTCCACACAGGATTAGTCTCCAATATTACGGATTGAAC
>JAPLYQ010000009.1 GCA_026395475.1 Candidatus Roizmanbacteria bacterium
TAGTGTGTAATATCAAAGGCATTATTTCGTTCTGGAAAAAAATAATGTGTCTTTTCATGAGCAATGGACAGGTCAATTTTTCGGGAGAATAAATATGACCATCCCAAATGAGTATGTGCGTCAATAATGGAGTATTTTTTATATTGGGGCTTTAAGATAAGCTGGTTAACGGAGTTATGCTCAAAATATGGGAGTCGAATAAGGTCGTGGACATCTGCAAATTTCATGGGAGTAATGCAACAAGCTGTTCTGGGGAATCAACGATATATTTTGCCCCAAACTTACGTAATGCGTCTTTTGAGTTTAATCCCCAAGTGACAGAAATACAGTCAAGTTTTATTGTATTGCATGCATCTATATCTCTCATTTCATCTCCTACGTAAATTGAATCTTCTATTGGCATTTTATATTGCTTGAGAAGTGAAAGAAGGGCTTTGTCTTTTCCAAAAATATTCAGTTCGCTGTGCACAAAGTCAAAAAACGGGGTAAGATTATGTTTCAAAATAAATTCTTGAATTGAATCTCTCCTATTTGAGGAAAGAATAGCCAAAGTATATCCTTTTTCCTTTAATTTTTTAAGTGCCGGAAGTATTCCTTTACACGGTGGAATAGAAAACATTTGTTTATTCATCCTATCCTGCCCTTTTAAGAGGAGTAAGGGGATTTTTATCCACGGAATACCAAATCTTTTGGGAATTTCTTTAAGAGTATGGTTTCGGACCCACTCAAGATCTTCCGAAGTAATTTTTTTATCATACCCAATGTCTTTTGCCATCTCTTCAACAAGAGTAAGCATGACAGGAACAGTATCGGCAATTGTCCCATCAAAATCGAAGATAATATATTTTTTATTTATCATGGTCTTTTCCGCCACAACACCCACCTCCACAACATTCCCCATCCTCTTCCCCTTCTGCACACTCCACTCTTTTTCCTTTTTTATCATATTCATATAATTCGTCATCTTTTTCATCCAAAGTTGCTTTATGAGATCCATCACAAAATGGCTGATTTTTAGATAATCCGCACATACAAATATTAACTGATTTTTCTGAAGGTTTTAACTCAAGGGGACCTTTTGCTGTTTTTATTACAAGACGTGCCATAAGATATTAAAGGATTTTATATAACAGCATCATTATACTAGAAATATTCCTCAAGGATTGTTTATGTGATGTAAGAATTGATATTCTTGCAAAAAATTTATTTTATTGCTATAATGCGCTAAAACTATGAGAGAACAAACTGTTTCTACACTAAATCAAGGACTTGTGGATAAAACTTCAACAGGTCATAAACTTGTACAAAGTTTGAAATTTGTGGCTCCTGGCCTTCTTCTTCTAACTGCATGTGGTGCAACTGCTCCAACTCCAGATTACACTTTTAAAATTGCAAATTGTGGTGACTCAGGTGAAGTTGAGGTTCCTCAAGGTAAATTGATTGAAATTGATGTCCCTGGAAAAAGTGCAACCGTCCGAACAAATACTGATAATTCTATGACGTTAGGTGACCTTACTGCTTTTACAGGTGGACAATATTCTATTGGAGATCCTGTTAAAGACCATATGGTAGTACAAGTCTTAGGAGACACAGATAATGATGGTTCACCAAATTTGTCTGTCAAATCGGTTTGTGCAGTTCCTATGCCTTCAACACCTGTTTCAAGTAAATAATCTCTTAGATTTTAAAGAAATATGTGAGATATTAGATTGTTATTGTACTTTTGTCTATTGAGTAGAACTTCACACGATCTCCTCGGAACATCAGATCCATTTCTCCAGTTGAACCATTTCGGTGTTTTGCCATATAAAGCTTCACCATACGCTTACTTGCATTTAATAAGTCTTCACTTTCATCTTCATAGTAAAGGAACATGACTACGTCTGCATCCTGTTCAATAGCACCTGACTCACGAAGATCGGCGAGTTGTGGTTTTTTGGTACCTCGTTGTTCAACTGCGCGTGAAAGCTGGGAAAGTGCGATAACGGGCACTCGAAGTTCACGAGCAAGGTTCTTAAGTCCTTGAGATACAAAAGACACTTCCTGTACTCGTGACTCAAAACGTTTTCCAGCGTCTGCTAACTGTAAGTAATCAACAATAATAAGTTCTATATCCTTTTCTGCTTTTAACTTTCTTGCTTTTGTGCGCATTTCAAGAATAGACAATCCTGGTGTATCATCAATATAAATTGGTGCCTCAGAAAGCTCCCCCATTGCTTGAGTAAGACGTCTGTAGTCATCATCTGAGAGTTTTCCTGTTTTAAGTCTCCACGCATCAATATCGGCTTGGCCAACAAGAAGACGATCGACAAGTTCTTCCTTACTCATTTCGAGTGAAAAAAATCCAACACCTTTTTTTGCTTTTAACGCTACATTTGACGCAATATTAAGAGCGAATGTTGTTTTTCCAATACCTGGACGTGCAGCAAGGATAATAAGGTTTGAAGCCTGCATGCCTGCTAATTTATTATCAAGATCAATGAAACCTGTTGGAACTCCTCTCATCCCAGATCCATTCTTCATAAACTCTTCCAATCGCTCAAAACTATTTGCCACGATTTCTTTTAGCTGAATAAAATCACGGTGTGACTGTGATTGTGCGATTGCAAATATGTCTGACTCTACTTCATCAAGCATTTGTTTAATATCCCCTGTTTCGTTAAATGCAGTTTCTGCAGTGCGTGAGGCAAGCTCAATAAGTCTTCGTTTGGTGCATTGATCTTTTACAATATGTGCATAATTCTCAATATTTGCCGAAGTTGGGACAGAATTAATCAGATCAGAAAGATAGGGAGCCCCGCCAGCATCTTTTATGCTCCCATTTTTTTGAAGCTGGTTCTTTAAAGTTATAACGTCAATTGGCTGTTGTTGTTCAAATAATTCCAACATTGCTGAGTAGATGAGTTGATGGCCACGCATGTAGAAGTGATCAATGTGAAGAAATTCAGCTACGAGACTAATAGCGGACGAGTCCACCAAAATAGCGCCTAAGACTGACTTTTCAGCATCTAAATCCTGAGGTGGCACACGTAATGCCAAAGACGCAGAAGACATTGCCATAAATTAATATTAAAAATGTAAATTCAAACTATTTATTTCAATAACACAACTTTCATAGCTGCGTCCACTGCAAAATCTTCCCTTTTCACAACAAGTTTGTCTAATGGCTCAATTTGTTCGCCTCCCATTTTCTTTAAAAAATCTTCAAGAGGTGCTAAACCCTCAATTGCAAGATCTGGTCGTCCATAATGCATTGGAATGACAATAGCAGGTTCTACTTTTTTGATTAAATGAATTGCTTCTTCTGCAGTGAGAGCATATTTCCCACCTACTGGAACAAGAAGAATATTAACATCCCCTATTTCATCGATTTGAGCATCAGATGGGATAGCGCCTAAATCTCCACAATGAAGAATGGAAACACCTTCTGATTCTATTTTATACATGACATTTTCCCCTCTTTCCTTCCCTTCTACTTTATCATGAAATGAGCTAAATCCCCAAATACGAACACCTTTTTTTTCAAATTGACCAGGCCATGTGAGAATCAATGGAGTGCCCTCAATAAGCTCTGTAAAAGAATGGTCCTTATGTGCATGTGAAATTGTCACAACATCTGCTTCTTGTTTGGAAAATTTTAATCCAACAAACTTTGGATCAAATGGATCCATAACAACCTTTGCATCTTTTGTTTTGATGAGAAAGGACGAGTGAGCAAGATATTTTATTTCCATAGTGGTATAAAGATACCAAAATGACTTGTTATTTGCAAATTGCTTTTTTTATGAGGTCTTGTTGATCTGCGGGAAGCGTGTTGATGTTTTGAAGGACTTTACCTAGCGTATTATCAAATACAAACTCTTTTGCTTGATCTGCCGATTTTGACGCGACATCTTGAACTGTCTGTTGAACCGTTTGTTGGGCAATACCGAGTACCACTCCTGCTTGCTTCTGAATCTGATCTGCTGCCGGTTTGACGATTGAGTTTATACCATTATCTAACTGTTCTTGGATTGTGTTTACTCCTAATGTAGAACCTGAAGATTTATTAGTCTGTGGCATTGACGGTTTTTTTGCAATAAGTGGGACCACAATGTAACCCGCTAAAAGGAGTGATACTAAAAGTGCTGGCTGCCAGATTGGTACTTGTCGTGTTGCGATTTCCTCTATCTGTTTTAACTTCATACAGAAGTTATACCATATTTTTGAAGTAAAAACTCATGGGCTCTGCCTGTCATTCCCGCGTAGGCGGGAATCCAGACGATAATTTTCAATATTCTTTGTATAATATACATTCGTACATACAATGTACTGGTGACTGTAGCTCAACCTGGTTAGAGCGTCGCCCTGTGGAGGCGAATGTTGCGGGTTCAACTCCCGTCAGTCACCCACTTTTTGTATTTATCCCTTTTTATCTGCTATTATTAGAGAAATGTATACAACTCCCGTTGACCCTTCTGTTGTTGGTGGAGATTTGTGTCCTATGCTATCTCCCTATCCTTCCCCATTTGACCTTGAGTTGATTTTAATATTTGCAGTCATTCCAATCGTATTAGCGATTATTTTTTTTATTGTCCTGTTGTTTAAGAAAAAGAAAGTACAGTTTATAAAAAAATTCTTTGGGAATATTATTTTTATCGTGCTCTTTATCCTTTTCGCATTCTTCTTTCCTAAACATTATCGAAAAATCAGACCACTGGACGCTAAAACAACCATGGTTTGTCAATGTTTTGGATGGAAGGCTGAGCAAGTTGCATATAGAACAACCATGTGTTCAAAAACACGCGACTGTTTAGGCATTCCTTACGCATGCAAACAAGCAAAAGAACAATGTCATTCTGAATATGGAGTTGGTAAGGAAAAGTTTGTCTGTGACGACCCACACCTTGACTAGCATCCTACTCTCAATCTGGTCAAAATAAGAGTATAATTAAAGCTATCAAACCAGCACAAAGTAAGCGTACGATAATTTTTTTAAGCACCTATCCCCCTCGTGAATGCGGAATAGCAACATTTACCCAGGATTTACTCACTTTCTGTGTAAAATTTCTTGGAGAACGTATTCAATGCAAGGTGGCAGCGTTTAATTTAACTCCGCTTGATACATATAAGTACCCAAAAGAGGTTGAATGGGAAATAGACCAAAATAGTAAAAAAGCATATATTAAACTTGCGAACATAGTGAATGAAGATGTAAATATTTCTGCGGCCATTGTGCAACATGAATATGGCATCTTCGGTGGAACTGAAGGCAATAAGATATTGCATTTTATGCAACAGTGCAAAAAACCAATTCTTGTAACTCTCCATACCATTCTCCCTTTCCCACTCCCAAAAATGAAGTCGGTAACTGAGGCGATTGTGAAACGCGCAAATACTTTAGTTGTCTTAACCGAACGTTCAAGAGAAATGGTAGAACAGATATATCCTGAAAGTAAAGGTAAAGTCTTTGTCATACCTCATGGCATCCACCCCACTGAATTTGCTTTACAAAAAAAATACAAAGCAAAACTTGAATTACAGAAACGAACCGTTGTTACCACTTTCGGACTTTTAAGCCGTGGAAAAGGTATTGAATATGTGATAAATGCACTTCCCGAAGTTATCAAAAAAAATCCTTCCCTTCTGTATCTTGTTTTGGGTGAAACTCACCCTGTCATCCGAAGAAATGAAGGTGAAGAATACCGCATCGAATTAATAAAACTGGTCAAAAAATTAGGACTACAAAAACATGTTAAGTTTTATGATCAATATTTAAGTTTGCCAAACCTATTTGGATTTTTAAAGGCAACTGATCTTTATATTTCTTCTTCCACCAATCCAAATCAGGCAGTAAGCGGAACTCTCTCTTATGCACTTGGTGCAGGCCGTGCCGTTATCAGCACCCAATTTGCCCAAGCAAAAGAAGTAGTTACTAATGATATTGGAAGATTAGTACCTATTAAAGATAGTCCTGCAATTTCAGAAGCGTTGTTAGACTTGCTCAGTGATAAAAAAAGACTGGAACATATGCATTTGAATGCATACAATAAAACTCGTTATATGCTTTGGAGTAATGTAGCAGAAAAATATATTGAATTACTTAACCTATGATCCCTCCCCTCAAATTAGACCACCTCCTCAGAATGACAGATGAGTTTGGTATGTTCCAATTTGCCTCAGGAACCACTCCAAATAAGGATTTTGGCTATACATTAGATGATAATGCACGTGCGCTGATTGTCTGCTCATGGCTGATCCAAAATGACAATAAAAAAGAATTGGAAGGTCTCATTACTATTTATTTTAATTTTGTAAAAAAATGTCTACAAACTGATGGAACTTTCATCAATTATATTGATTTTAATGGTAAGGTTCCTTCAAAACAAAATACAAATGAAAATTTAGAAGATGTCCAAGGACGCGTTTTGTGGGCGCTCGCTGAAGTCATAATGAATACGAAGCTCCCGCTTCCATTAAGAAATGAGGCAGAAAAACTATTTCTTATCTCATTTAAACAAAGTCACAACTTTACTCATTTACGTGCCCAGGCTTTTGCAATAAAAGCTTTTGCGCTCGCACAAAAAAAAGTGCCCTCATCTCGAAAAGAGCTGTTTGAAACAATAAAAAAATATGCAGATAATCTTGTTAATTCATTTAAGAAAAATTCTGAGGGATCATGGGTTTGGTTTGAAAATAAACTCACATATAATAATGGGATATTACCTGAGAGCTTATTTATTGCAAGTGAATTAATAAAAGAAAGTGAGTATGGTGAAGTTGGTGAAAAAACTCTCAGATTTCTTATTGGTATTACGTATATAGATGATAAATACGTCCCTATCGGAAATTCACAATGGTATGAAAAAAATAAAATAAGAAGTATGTTCGATCAACAGCCTGAAGATCCTGCTTCCATAATACTCGTACTTTATCAAGCATATAAACATACTGGAAATACAGAATATAAAAAGCTTGCCTTACAATGTTTTGGTTGGTTTTTAGGCGACAATACATTAGGACTCCCTTTGTATGACAACATTACATTTGGCTGTCATGACGGTCTAAATAAAAATGGAGTAAATAGAGATCAAGGTGCTGAATCTTTGATTTCATATCTTATGTCGCACTACATCGTTCAAACCTTGAAATAAACAAGAAAATAACTAATATTTCACTTGATATTTCTTCCTTAAAAATGATACTATAAAAATACGGCTATTATTTTGTCGTATCTTTTTTTGTATGAGTCCATTGGAACGAATAAAGTTAAAACTTGTCGGTTATTTTTCTGATACTCTAAAGTCAGAATACATAGAACCGATCATTATTCTCCAAGAAAAGAAAAACATTATTTTTCTTCAAAAGAAGAATGAGGCTTTGCAATCGTTTACAAGTGAGGATGGTGTTTCCTTTTCTCCATCAAAAGTTAAATGCACTTTGCCTAAGCAGGTCGAGCAATTTCCCCATCTAGCCATCATTCCTCAAACAAAAATAAGTGCAAAAAAACTGCAGATGGCATATTTTGGAGATAGAACTATCCATTTTGCAACATCACTAGACGGGAAAAAATGGGAAGCTTATGAGCGAGCACTTATTGTACATGCCCGGCCCATAGAAGTAGGCGCAGTATTTGTTCGAAAAGAAGGGATACTTCTTCTCTATTTTGAAAAACAAATTACTCAAGGAATTCTCTATTATTCCGCACATGTTGCGCTTTTTGACAAAGAAAATCCAAGTGTATTACTATGGCATACAACAGAACCACTATGGAAACATAAAGATATTTGGATGAATAAAACTGCATTTCCAATTGGTTCCATTTTTCTTGATGAAAAAATTATTATGTACTGGTATGTAGGCAAGATGGCAGTCTACTCTGTTGCTCTTTCTGGATTTCTTTATGATCCAAATTCCATCAAAAAAAAGGGGTTACAATTGGAAAAACATATTGCAAATCCCATCATCAGTCCTCAAGCAGAAAATGATTGGGAAGCATTTAATACTATGAATCCAGCAGCAGTGTACGCCGGGAACAAGGTACATATTTTATATCGTGCTCAAGGATATGACTATATTTCTACTGTTGGATATGCAGCAAGTAAGGACGGGGTAATAATTGATACACGCTTGGATCAGCCAATTTACACGCCTCGCATGGATTTTGAAAACAACCATACAGGGAAAGTTAATCCAGATTTAATGTCTGGTGGAGGCTATGGAGGATGTGAAGATCCACGAGTTACTCTCTTGGGAGACAGAGTCTATATGACGTATGTTGCATTCAACGGGTGGAGTTCCATTCGTTTAGCTCTTACTTCTATATCTCTCAATGATTTTCTTGCGCAACGATGGAACTGGTCAAAACCAATTCTTATTTCTCGTCCTGGAGTTATTGATAAGAGTGGTTGTTTGCTCCCTGAAAAAATCGATGGTAAGTTCGTCTTCTTTCATCGCATTTTTCCAAATATTCTCATTGATTATGTTGATACTTTAAATTTCAATGGAACAACGGGATGGTTAAAAGGTCAATTTGAAATTAAAATACGTAAAGATAAATGGGATAGTAGAAAAATTGGTGCAGGTGCGCCTCCTATTAAGACAAAGGATGGTTGGTTGCTCATTTATTATGGTGTTGACGATCGTGACGCAAGTAAGTACCATATTGGTGCAATGCTCTTAGATTTAAAAAGACCAGAAAAAGTATTATATCGCACTGACTCCCCTATTCTACAACCAACAGAATCATATGAAAATGAAGGATTCAAACCGGGAATTGCGTATCCATGTGGAGCAGTTCTCGTCAAAGATGAAATAATGGTCTATTACGGTGGAGCAGATTCAGTTGTGTGTGTGGCCACCGCAAAATTGGATACCTTTTTGCGAGAATTAAAATCATCTCAGCCCGTACACCTTCATAATATACAAATTAAAGAGATAGTATATTAATAATGACAGTGCAACGATGTGTAGAAAATCCCATACTCAAACCTGAGAAAAGTCACACTTGGGAAAATTATGCTACGTTTAATGGATCTATCTTAAAAGATGATAATACGTATCATTTGTTGTATCGAGCTATTGGGGATGAACAAATCATAAATAAAAAAAAATTAAGACTTTCTGTTATTGGAAAAGCTGAGAGTACGGATGGTATTCATTTTCAAAATAGAATAAAGTTTATCGAACCGGAAAATATATGGGAAACGTATGGATGTGAAGATCCTCGCATCACAAAAATTGATGGAAAATATTTTATATTTTATACGGCACTGGGTAACCATCCTCCCAATGCGCGAGGAATAAGAGTTGGTTTAGCTATTTCCAACGACCTAAAAACAATATCTGAAAAACACCTCATTACTCCATTTAATGCAAAGGCGATGACATTGTTTCCTGAAAAGATAAATAATCTCTATACCGTACTTCTCTCTGTTAATACTGATAATCCTCCAAGTTCTATTGGGATAGCTCAATTTGAAAAGATTGAAACACTGTGGGACCCATTATTTTGGAATGATTGGTACAAAAATGTAGACAAACATCTGGTAT
>JAPLYQ010000119.1:0-1147 GCA_026395475.1 Candidatus Roizmanbacteria bacterium
AAAGGTGCAGATCGTACTGCATTAATAACAGATGCAATTCGTCCAGCAGGTACAGATGTGAGTGAAAGTATTTTAGGAAGTATTGATAATGGTCTAAAAGTAATTATTGAAGATGGAGTAGCAAAGCTCCCTGATCGAACTGCCTTTGCTGGCAGTATCGCAACTGCCGATCGATTGGTAAGATCAATGATAAATTTAGCAGATGTATCATTGGAGGATACTATTAAAATGATATCGGCTACACCAGCTCGTATTTTGGGCGTGTTAGATAAAAAAGGAACATTGACAGCTGGCAAAGATGCGGATATTATCATTTTTGATGACAATATCAATATCTCCATGACTATGATCAATGGAAGAATAGTTTATCAGAACAATCAATAAAAAAGAGAAATTATTTTTCATTACCTAAAAGCGTCGGTTTACTGGATTTATTTTTTCGACAGGCATTTAGTAATCTTACATCCAATTTTAATATTCATGAAATACTGTTGTACTATTTTTTTGATATTTTTTTTCTTTGTCACTCAATTTTCATCGTTTGCCCAGCAAAAGAAAAAGCCCAATATTCTATATATTTTAGTGGATCAATGGCGTGCCCAATCAACAGGATATGCGGGTGATCATAATGTTAGCACGCCTAATTTAGACAGATTGGCTGGCAAAAGTATTAACCTCACGCATGCAGTTTCTGGAATGCCTGTTTGCACCCCTCATAGGGCTTCTTTTTTAACAGGGCAATACCCACTAACGCACGGAGTTTTTATGAACGATGTTCTTTTAGATTCCAATAGCAATACCATCGGGAAAGTGTTTAGGGAAAATGGATACCAAACGGCCTTTGTTGGAAAATGGCATTTGGATGGCCATGGTCGAAGTTCGTATATTCCAGTTGGCCGTCAACAGGGTTTTGATTATTGGAAGGCACTTGAGTGCACCCACGATTACAATCATTCTGCCTATTATGAGGGAAATTCTAAAGAGAAAAAATATTGGGAAAACTATGATGCCATCTCCCAAACTCAAGATGTATGTCAATTCTTGAAAACACAAACCAATGCATCGAAACCATTTTTTTTAGTGTTATCCATAGGCTCGCCACATGATCCTTATAACACGGCTCCTGAAAAGTATCAGAAAATGTATG
>JAPLYQ010000119.1:1166-1729 GCA_026395475.1 Candidatus Roizmanbacteria bacterium
TAAAATTGAATGGGCACAAAAAGGGCTTCGTGGATATTATGCGCATATGACAGCAATCGATGATTGTATCGGCCAATTGTGGAAGGAGCTGAAAAATCAGGGGTTAGATGAAAACACAATCATCGTTTTTACCTCAGATCATGGAGATTTAATGGGCTCACATGGAGCATGGAATAAACAACAACCTTATGATGAAAGTATTCGTATTCCTTTCTTGATTCATTATCCCAAAGCTTTCGGAACGATTGGTAAAACTTCTAAGGTCTTAATCAATTCTCCTGATATAATGCCTACGCTACTAGGTTTGAGTGGAATCAATATTTCGAAATCTGTTGAAGGAAAAGATTTTTCTCAAATTTTGTTAGGTAAAAAGAAAAATGATGTGACCTATACTTTGATTTCCTGCGTTCAGCCCTTTGGTCAATGGTCTCGAGCAAATGGGGGAAAAGAATATCGCGGCATCCGGACTGAAAACTACACCTATGTTCGTGATTTAAAAGGCCCTTGGTTATTATTTGATTGTGTCAATGATCCTTTCCAGCTCAATAATTTGGTAGGCAATA
>JAPLYQ010000116.1 GCA_026395475.1 Candidatus Roizmanbacteria bacterium
AGCACTAAGTAATTCTAAATAAATGTGTGATTCCAAATATTCAATACCAGTTTTACTTGGATTATTATTGTGACCAAAAAATACAGCTACATGCTGCCACCAGTCTTTTTTTCTTAAATGATCTTTAACTCTTTGACTAAATGAATCAGCTTCACCCACATATACATTTAATAAATCACTCTCATCTGAATCTCCTATCAAAAAATACACACAAGGACCATTTAATTCTTCAGATTTCAGAATCTCTTCTATTTTATTTCTAGGACCACACACAGCCCCTCCACCCCATTGATCAATAGTTGCCTCACGAACACCTTTCGGTAATCCATCCTTCAAAAATAAAGTTATTTTTTTACTTATATTTACCATATATTTATATTATAGACCTTTTATGGATCTATTCAATAAAACATAAAAAACACCAAATTAATGGTGTTTTTTATGAAGCAAGGTATACCTTTCGGCCGATTTCAAGGATTAGGCTCTCAATCCAATCATCGCGTCCCAACCCAGTAACTTTTGCTCAATTTGACCTATCTTTTCTTCTTTCCTTTTTCTCTTTGAGAAAGATCACTAGCAGAAACTTTTTTTACATTAGTTGAACTTTTAGGATTTCTTAAAAGCTTACTTGCTATTTTTGCTACTTTTAAACTTGTTGCTTTCTTTGGCATTTGCTTATTTGTATTGGTTGATAAATTAGTGTCGACCCACTGGAATGTATTATACACCCTTGTAAGTATATCTATCACTACAATTAAGGATAATTATTTACGAAATATTTACTTTGCTAATTCCACATAAATACCGAAATCGTCTTGAAGGATTTTTGAAACCAGATCCTTCTTAAAATCAGTAGAGATAAGACATTCTGAAGCAAGACGTTGGAGGTCTTGATTACTAAATCTATTTGGAGCAATAAGGTCAATTTCTATATTATCCTTTGTTTGTTCTATCTCTGGGTCTATAGATTTAAAATATTCATCAAATATTTTCGCAAGTTCACTATGAGTCAGGTTATGAATTTCTAAAGCAACTTGTTCATATTCTTCGATTTGTTTTTCAAAAGACTCCTCGGATACTAAAAGATAATTCACATGACCCAAACGTATATTTCTATATTTAACTAAATTTTTACATTTAGCCACGATTTCATGACAATCACAAAAAATATTTAAGAATTCAAACAAGGAGCTCTCTTTATTTTCATTATGAGCATAATCCGTTGGATTTTTTGCTTCTCTGAATTTTATTCTCCTTTCTTTATCCAAAGATACCATTGCAATATGATGTTTATCTGGCATCCAGATTTTTATTTTATGGAGTGTTTGGTAAAAATAACATATGAATAACAAGTGGTATGCAAAAATAGCTAAATGATATGAATCTGCCATCTTTGCCAACTCAAATTGGTCAATGAGTCCTGCGATGTATTTTTGTTCTTCTTCGTTTTCGTACTGAAGCGAAAGATATGATGTAAGTGGAGAATTCATAAATTATCTGCCAGCTTTTTTTGCAGCTTCTTCTACCCATTTACCTATGTTAATATAGCCGTTATCATTTACCCAATCATATGTCGGGAAAAGTTCAAAGAAATATTTATCATTGGCTATTTTCCCAAATGTAGTAGACCCTTTAGTATCAGTCTGGCCTAAAACATTTCTAATATTGTGTATGTGTATTCCTAATATACCATTTCCTTCTCTATAGCTCTTCTGAATTTCATATTTCACCCATTCTCTTGTAGATGTTTCTTTTCCAATAAGAACAACAGTAACACTTGTACCGTAGATTGAATCATCAATCCATTTTTTAATTGCATTAACTCCTTTCTTCTTAACTTCTTCATATTTTGCTTTGTCCCAAAAACCAGCAGAGTTACGATCTGGTTTAGTGAGCCAACTATTTCTTACTTGTCCAACTCTCCATATATCTCTTTCAAAATGAAAGCTAAAAAATACTTTTCTTGCCATATAATTATTAAAAGTAATACATAACGACTATGATAATAAGAAGTAATGAAAGATAAAAAGCTATATGGGTAGTTGAAAACATGCAAGATAGTAAATTATTCCCTTTCTTCTCTTTAAAAGACGATGTTTTCATTGAAAAATCAATATCTTTTTCATCCAATTTTCTTACATGGTCATACACACTACGGAAAAGTCTTTCTTCGTAAAGATAATATCCATCTAGAAACCAAAAAATAATAACTGGAAAGTAAGCTATTAAAATATATCTGTGGTCGGAATCTTTAGCTGATAAAGCAAAAACTCCCGCAATCAAGGTAATCGTCCAACCTTTCAGAAGAAAGGAGTTCACGGCCATTCTGGTTATAATTATTTGTATAAAATCTAGATGTTTTAATTTCTTTTCCATAAAATTTTACTCCTCCCAGAGTTTGGCGAGGGTGTCCTTAGTCTTTTGTTCGTAAATTTCGATCAGTTTTTTGTTGCCTTCGACGAGGATGCGTTCGGATTCAATACGCTCCACAATTTTCTCTTGGATTTCGATAGGTGGGAGAGGGATTTTAATTTTATTAAGCACTCCTATTGGCAACTGAGGCTGTGCACTTCCAGACATAAAATTATGTACTTGCTGATCAAATTCATTAGAGTTTAGAAAAATAAGCAAAAATGTCGGTAAAATTTTTGCCATATTACTTCTTAAGACAACCATCCCAGAGTTGATTCGAATATTATCGAAATGAATATCATTAGAATAGTAAGCTGTATTTCCAAGCGTACCACGTGTGGTTAAAATGACATCATGTCTTTGAAGTTTACCCTTTCTAAGGGATTCGTCTTTTTCTTTTGTAATAAAATCACAATCATAAAAATCAAAAATTCCTTTTCGGACATTACTTGTACTCAAAAATAAACAGTATCCTTCTTTTTTAAATTCATCCTTTTTTGGATAATTAGTTCCTCTGTCACCATCTATAATCTGTAAAACCTCGTCGTTTCCAAAAGTAACCATTTCCCATTTTGGATCAACTGTAAAGCTTGGCTTCCAAATGGAAATGATTTGCTTGGCACCGGCGATGATGCCTGCGTAGCTGTCTAGCTCTGCCACGATTTGCTCTTGAACTTCAAGTGGCGGGATAGGGATTTTAAAAGTCTGCAACATTCCGAGCTTTATATAAGGCATCGTATTCCCAAGTTTCTGTAGTTGTAAATTTTCTTTTAAGGAATTATTGAGAATCTGATAAATATATTTTGTGTTTGTTTTTTTAAAATTATTCAAAACATAAGTCCGTTGATAAGCGTCAAATTTTCCTTTGTAGTATTTAATTGCACCTACGTCACCATTTCCTGCAATTAACAGTGCTTCTGTGTCAAATGAGTAAGTATCTATAAATGTATTTTCTTTCGCACAAGTAAAGAATGGGTATTCACCATCGGGATTACCCTCATTTACATCTTTTTTGCCAGTCGTAATTTCACAAAGCTCCTTTAACTCTATTATTGGCCATTTAATATTTGCATAATCAATTGCAACACCATAATGTCCAACTGAAAGATTGTAGTCTTCACTCTCGGCAATTTTTGTTTTCTCTATGTAAACTGCTTTAGTATTCTCTACTTTCTTACCTTTCTTCCATTCATTTAGAATATCCAGAGCTTCAGGTAAATCGTTTTTATTGATTGGTCGCTTTGTAGCACCCAAATCAAAGCCGTCATTTTCTATTTTCACAAATAGAATTTCTTTACTCTGTTTTGCTAATTCATTATTGAACAGAAGTATACTTGTCTTGACTCCGCTATATGGTTGAAAAACACCAGACGGCAGACTAACCACCGCATAGAGCCCATCTTCCACCAGGTTCTTGCGAAGTTGCTTATGTGCAGTTCCAGACTGAAAAATAATACCTTCAGGGACAATGACTCCAGCACGGCCTTGAGGGCGTAGATGGTTCATAATGTAATCCACAAACAATACTTCGGAACGAGTGGATTGAATACTGAATTTACTGTGCGTACTAACGCCACC
The DNA here is from genome assembly GCA_026395475.1 of Candidatus Roizmanbacteria bacterium. Taxonomy (GTDB): domain Bacteria; phylum Patescibacteriota; class Microgenomatia; order UBA1406; family GWC2-37-13; genus JAKBEU01. The sequence continues at coordinate 3,991 of JAPLYQ010000116.1, forward strand.
CTTCGGTGACATAAATGGAGGGTTCGCCAGAATTACAGAAAACTTATCATTCCAACGCTCATCATCGGCAAGAGTATTGTAATTATTAATCTTTGGATTTTTAAACTGATGAAGATACATATTTACCTGTGCAATACGGACCATACTAGGGTCTATGTCGTAACCTTCAAAATTATTCATTAAGGTCTTTCTTTGATCTGGAGTTAGAGGTTTCTCATTATTTTTTGTGCCATCAGAATTTTTACCATCATGCTTTTTTGCTATATGATTATAAGCACTTACTAAAAATCCACCTGTGCCACAAGCAGGGTCTAATACCTTATCTTCAATAGTTGGGTCTACAACCTCAACAATAAAATCAATAATATGACGTGGTGTTCGGAATTGCCCGGCATCACCCTGAGAGGACATTATAGAAAGCAAATATTCATATGCATTACCCAATTCTTCTGGGTGAGAATAATCAAAATAAGCAATTTCTTTTAAAAACAAGCCAAGTACTTCAGGACTACGATATGGCAGAAAGGCTGATTTGAAAATCTCACGGAATAATGGCGGGAGTTGTTTAGATTCTGAGAATTTAATCAATGCCTCACTATAAATATTCATTCGTTCTTGATTACCAATACGAGAATCCATAAGACGAGTCCATGAATATTTTTCTAGATTATCAATAAAAAATGAGGGCTCACCACCTTGTTTTATGGCAGACTGATCCATATCGTCCATAAATTTATAAATTAGAGCATTTGTGATTTGATCTATCTGTGAAGATGGATTGGGAACAACACCAACAAGTACTTGGCGAGCTGCATCTATATGGCGTTTTGTTTCAGTGTTCATAATTTAATTCATAAAAGTATTAAGTGATATATAATCCTTCACATATGTAGGAATTATTTTCTTGAATCCGTTTAGTCTCTGGTATTCTTCAAAATCAAAAGACGGTGTGAAATTTAATTGAGCAAGTTGATTAGTATCTATAATATCTCTTATTTGTGGGTCAACGATGTATGCTTTAAAGAAACTCTTTGCTGGTGCATAGTGCTCTTGATCTACTTCGTTTACCTCTGTGAATTTACTCCATTCTGATTCAAGTAATTCGTCTTTCATTTCAAACTTATCTTTTTGCCCAAATGCAACTTGTAGAAATTCACGAACGGTAATACGGCGGTCAACATTAAAAGTCTTTCTGATTCCTTGCAGATTCAGATAGTGGTTTGGCTTATCAAATATATGAGTCTTTGTATAATCTTCAGCTCCTGCCACATCTCCATTATTCCAAAGACTCTGCAATGTATCATTAGAAAGAATATCTTCCTCTATAGCACGCTTGAAGCCTTCACGATCAATACGCATACCTTCTTTACCAATGTGTGATTCTTTAAGGGAGGCAAGCTCGTCTGATGTAGCTAAATCTATAAGGCTTTTATTTTCTGTTGGAGTAGGCTCTTCAATAATAGGACCCTCATTGCCTCCAGGACTACCTACAGGAGGTTCAACAATGACCCCTTTCTTTGTTATAGGAAGTTTTATTTTCTCATCATATTCAAATTCATTTTCAAAGTATTCACAAGTAGCAAAAAAATCAAAGAATTTAAAATGTTCCTTGGGTGCTGTAACGTTCTCTTTTGTATCGTAATCTATATATTCAAATAAATATTTGCGTGTACCTCTTCCTTTAATCTGTACAAACTCTGCTGGACTAAATACCGGACGCATCAATGCAAGGTTTAAAATATCTTGGCAATCGTAACCTGTAGTCATCATGCCTACAGTAACAGCTACACGAGTCTTACTGGAATCATACCCTTCAGGCTTTGAAACTTTTCCATTAAGCATATTATTAGAAAAGTTGATTGTCATTTGCTGAGCAGTTGGAACTAGTGAAGTAACTTGTACTGCAAAATTGGATTCACTATATTGTTCTGGCCATTTTTCAAATGCCAGTTTGTTTAATATATTTGTTACTCTTCCGGCATGTTTCTGGGATACGCAGAACACGATTGCTTTACCGAATAAATCTACATCATATTTTTTAGAAATAGGATCATAGATTCCATTGTCTATAAAAGCCTTACACATAGCGACATTTGTTTCTTCATTGAAAAACTTTCTTTCGTAATGGCGTTCATTAAATAGTTCATTAATTGTTTCGCCTTCCTCTGTGGTGGAATGGACAGAAAAACCATCTTCAGAAAGTAGCTCTGTAGTTATATCTGTACGTGCATCTACTACAATTGGATTAATTAAAAAACTATCTTCAACTCCTTTTAGTAAATCGTAGCTAAATGTTGGCTCACCTGAATCACATCCAAATGTTTTATATGTATCAAGCAACTGCCTGCGTTCAAATTCTCTTTGAGTATCTGAGCCCTCAGTATCAAATCCTTTTAGATAATCTTTAGGAGTAGCAGTAAGACCAAGCTTGTATCCGACAAAGTATTCAAATACTGCACGACTGTTACCACCTATGGACCTATGAGCTTCATCGGAAATTACCATTTCAAAATCTGTGGGGGAAAATTCTTTTTTATATCTATCTCCAGCGAGGAATGTTTGAATAGTAGAAACAACAATGTTTGCATTTGCCCAAGAATCACGATTATCTTTATAAATCACACTTGTATAATCTCTGCCTAAATATTGCTTGAATGCTTTTTGTGCCTGGTCTTCTAATTCTAAACGATCAACAAGAAACAATACGCGACGAGCGTTACCTGACTTAAGGAAAAGTTTTATGACTGCGGCAGAAATCAATGTTTTACCTGTTCCTGTTGCCATTTCAAAAAGAAACCTATTTTTATTTTCAAGAGCAGAAGTTTGCAGAGCTTTAATTGCGTTCACTTGATACGGACGCATTTGTTTTAATTTATTGTTTCGTAAAAATTCTACTCTTTTTGATTCATCTTGAAAATCTGGATCGTTTGCGTAGTTAGGCATTTGCGACTCAATAATATAATTTTCATCTACTTTTGTATTAGCAAGTTCTAAGGGATTTGGGATATATTTTTCATATTGAGTAATAGAGTCTTGTGTTGGAAATCGTGAAATAGTATCGGGGTTGCCATGTTTTGTATCCCAGAAATAATGAATGTTGCCGTTAGACAAAATAACAAATCGTGCGTTTACATTGCGTGCATAATTACGAGCTTGTTCTTTAGCAGAAAGAGGATCAATAGATTCTTTCTTGGCTTCTACTACTACAAGAGCTCTACCGTCTTTATCTAGGAGTAGAAAATCAATAAATCCATGTGTGTCGTTTTCAAAGTCGTCACCAAGATCAGAGTATTTGACACCTGGCTCAAGTGAAATATTTTTGGGACCATTATTATCAGTTTCAAAACGCCACCCTGATTCTTCAAGGAGTTTATTTATTTTAATTCTTGCTGATGCTTCTTTATTATTCATAATTAATGAATTAATTCTACCACAAAACACCCATCCAATACAGCTGACAAATTCTACCCTTCCAACCCCACAATATACTCAAAATGCTTTTGGGAGACGGGTTGGATGGACAGGCGGGAGCCGCGGGCACGGACGAGCATGCCTTCGAGGGCGGGGTCAATCTCAGTGCCAGATTGGTTTATCTTTTGTGGCCTTTGGATCATAGTGTTCATCCCCCTTTGCAAACTGCGTCTCGTCTGGGTGCGATGCCGAGGCTACGCGGGCTATACCGTATACGCCAGTGGGTGCGTCGGTAGTGCCATTGGAATGGTAAAAGAGGGCCATATCACCTACGGACATATCATTCATCATAAAATTGCGAGCCTGATAATTCCGGACACCGGACCAAGCCACCTTCTTATCTTTTTTAAGGTCATCTATCGAGTAGCAATCCCCTTCACTTTTTATCAGCCAATATCTTTTTGTTTTCATATTATTTTAAAAGCTACAACATCACCATCAAATAATGGAGAGTACTCTTTGGGTGGAATACCGTTTATAGTAAAGCCAAATTCGCCGGGTTTATATTTTTCCATTATTTCAGGATATTCTTCAAAGATATTTTGAAGGAGGAACATAAAGGGTGCGTTTTGGCTCATGATGACAGGGTGACTAGCCTTACCAGTGATATCCTGTAAGGTTTTATCAAATGTGACTTGGATTGTGATTGATGGGGGCATGTGTGGATTACTATTGACTGTTATGTATAGTGGGTGCTATAATACATTTATCACGAACGGAAGAGATCACCCTTTAAGGTTTTGTCCTTAAGGGGCCTTTTCTTTTTTATACTCTAATTTATTTTGTAAATCATTCATAAATCTCAAATATG
>JAPLYQ010000088.1 GCA_026395475.1 Candidatus Roizmanbacteria bacterium
CCATTATTTCCCGTTATCATAACACTCACTTGAGGAATCGATGTAACCGATTGAGCTACATCGGGAAAATTAAGTCTGAAAATAAGGTCTGAAGAATTAGTTGGTGTTATAGGAGTTGGAGTTGGGGGCGCTTTTGTAGGACAAATATTACATCCACAGTCAATAGCGGGTGAATTGGTAGAAACAGAGCCAAATTGATTGGTTGCGATGACTGCAAAATTGTGTAATTTAAAGTCGCCACACCATGAATATAAATAAGAGGTGGCATTTTGAGCAAGGCCGGTCAGTGCTTTTCCATCTTTGAACAATGTGTATCCGGTTTCATTTTCTGAATCTCCCCATTTTAATATGACATTTCTTCCACATGATGATGTACAACTGAGATTTTTGACTGATGCTGCACGTGGATCTTTCACAATGGCAGTAAAGGTCAGAGGGTTCTGCTCGCCTTCAAGGGTGTATACATATCCAGAAACTGGTTGAGTTGCAGTATCAACCGTTGACACTCCCACTACTTGGGATTGAGCAAGATCTAATGTTATTGTAGATTCTGAAGAAGGCTGGCCATTATTAACTATTTTAAAGTACAAAGGAATAATGATTGATTTTGGAAGTGTTGCTGCTGATTTTTTTGAAACATAGACAAGTCTTCTGAGTGGTCTATAAAGTGAAACGCCTGCATTTATTGAGTCAGTTGCTAAGGTTGGTTGTTCTTTAGGCACAATGAGCTCAAATCCTGTTGGTAATTCAGCAATTGTTTTTTCTGCAGCAAAATCAAGAGTTGTTCCAACACTTTTAAACACAACATCAACTCCAGAAACACCTGATGGAGCTGTTGCCATTAAGTTAACTTTTATTGCATCTCCTGCTTTTACCTGCATCGATGTTGCTGAAAATGAGAAATGTGCAGCAGATGAAGAAGCCTTAGACTTCGTAAGATACCCATTGAGGTAAAACCAAAGTCCTGCGCTTACTCCTAAAACGACACATGCAATTATAATTATTTTTAAAATATGTTTCATATTATTTTAGAAATGTATTTCGCCAAATTTCAAAATCTAATACGTTGACTTTTTTATCCCCATTAAAATCCGCGGCATTAAAATCTGAAGAGGATAACGGATTTGGACCGGTAAGGGGGCCATTTCCCACTGTTTGAAGTTGAGATTTAAATACATCGTAATCTAAAGCGTTTACAACGCTATCACAATTTGCATCTCCTTTTATACGAAGTGGGCATGGTTTTGGAGTGGGAGTAAGTACTATACATGTCATAGGAGGCATAACTTGAGTACAGCCCATTCCCTGTGGACAAACTGTCATTGGAGGTTGATAACATCTCGTTCCAACTGGGCAAGTTCTACCGTTACAATTAACTATTCCTTGAGGTGAGTAAGAACCATTGGTTTGAGCTTGTGCGGATAATGGACGAAAGTAGACAAGGAAAACACTCAGAGAGAATAACCCACCCATTAGAATAATAAACTTTGTACGCAACATATCTAGATAGTATCACTATAGAGAAAAGAAGAATGATTTGCAAGACAAATTAGTAAAAAGTGTTTTTTGATTAAACGTCCGGATGTTTTAACATTATTTTAAGAATGTATTACGCCAAATTTCAAAGTCTTCTGTATTTACTTTTTTATCATTATTGAAGTCCGCATTTGACTTAGGATTTGAATCTACCACTACACTATTCCCTAATAATTGTAGTTGTGATTTAAAAATGTCAAAGTCTAAGCTATTTACCACTTGATCACAGTTTGCATCTCCTTTTGGGCGAAGTAATGAACAATCCGGAGTAGGAGTTGGAACACAAACGGCTGTTGCAGGACAACAGCTTGTCCCTCCACATCCATTAGACGCACAACGGGCAATTTGACCACATGTAGCAGTGCACGCAAGACCAATAGGTTGACACGGAGCTGATGCACTTCCACCACCACCTCCACTATTATCTCCTCCACCACTCTTCCCCCCACCAGTTGCGGGAACATATACTCTCGTAAAATTCCCAGGGTCTGTTGCACATGAACCTCCTGCACAATCTGACTTACCAGTAACTTTGCCAGAGCTATCTTTTATAACCCAATACCCAGCTGCTGCATTTACTGTGAATTTTATGGACGTTAAAATAGTGAGGATAAAAAATACTCCGCCAATTAATATAATGAGTTTGGTGCGCAACATACCTTTGTACAATTTACTATAAAGAAATATCGAGTGACTTTCAAATGATTAGATTACCTTTAGCAATCGGAAAAGGCCGAATGAGATAAAGTAGAAGAGCACAATCTGGAATAGTGGTAAATAGAGTGATAAAAAGATGGTGACAAGTGCAAGAATAAAAAATGCTTCATTGTGAATGGCTGGAAGAAGTCCTTTTGTGATGAGCATAAGAATAATAAGCATAAGAAGCACTCGAGGGTTAAACCAATAGAGTGGCCAGTTAAAAAACATTGCACACCCTACAAGAATAGCTGCGAGGATAAGAAAAATTTCTTTGGTATCAAAGTAAAATGGACCTAGGTACATACTTTCAGAATAGAGAATATTTTATAAAAATACAAGAGTTAATTCTTTAGTTGATAGATTTGATATCTTTCATTTCATTCATTTGTTTTTCAAGTGTCTCCTTAGAGATTGACCCAACAGGCACTGTTACCGTAATTGGTTTACCATCCACTACAAATGAATATTGAACCATATCTACCTCTCCTAGTTTTATGACGGTAATATTCTGAGTCCCCTCTTCCTTTGCATATACACCTTTTGAAATCATTTGGAATGTGCTTACGTCTTTGGGAAAGGGTGCCACTTTTTGATCGGCTTTTTTATTGAACATAGCAATAAGCCTTTGAGGTTGTTTCTGGATTTCTTGAACTAAATATAGTGCTCTTTCTGTATTTATTTTTGGACTATTATTTGGAAAAAATCCAAAAGAAACAAGTTGAGAAACACCATAACTTACTAGTAAAACCAAAAATATTTTGAGCGTTGAGATAAATTTTTGCATAGTTTTATTTTGGACAAACTTGATCACCTTTTAATTCAATATATGTCGTGCCATTTTTACTACAATTTATTGGGCTAACTGCTACGTAATTAGAAGTTCCACCAATAGAGAGCATTCCAGATGCCTGGCACCCGTTAGAAACGGTAAGCGCTTGTGAATCAGAACCGGCTGCAACTGTCTGATTCAAGCTGTATGAGGTACTTCCGATAAACATAAGGTTGCTGAGAGAGATAGATTTTCCACATGAGTTCTTAAAAACAATTGTTGGATCTTTTGGCGCTACTTGGGGGACAGTTTCTACTGGAGGCGCATTTACTGTCTTTGGCGTACAAAGCCACCCTTGTTTCCCCCCCTCATAAGTCCCACAACCTTGATTTGGAGCACATGTACCACAATTAGGGTTACTTGTACATTGATATTCAGTCATACACCCTGTTTTGTCCGAGGTGACCGCTTTATCAGTTACGACCGCATTGTCCGCATTAGTTGTCGCCACTTCATGACACATATCTCCGCTAATATCTATTATTGCAACGCCATTACACTTAAGATTTACTGACGGCTCATAGGAAGTGTTATTTATAGTATAGGAAAACCACGCAGTACTTTCACATACATTCTGCCAGCTTTCGGTTGTTGAATTTCCTGGCTTATATGTCTTATTTATCGCAAAAAAAGACACATTTCCAATGAACTTTCTAAAGTTTAATTGATGTACTGTAACATCAGTTTTACATTTATTAGTTATTATTGCGGTTGAGGTCACCGTTCCTTGGTCTGCAAAAGTTGATTCACAGCCACATACTGTGGCATTAATAGTTTTTGAAGTAGTACAACCAGCCTCCCAAAAACTATCGGCAACATTAGGTTTCAAATAATATTGAATTGCTTTATATGCTGGTGGACTTACTAAATTTTTTGTTTTACAATAATCTTCACATGTACTCGGTCCGTTACACTCACCAGTATTACCCGGCGATACAACTGGAGATACTGCTGGAGCTACATATTTACATTCTCCTACTCCCCCTTCTTCATCTTCAACACATTGACCGGTACTATTCCCTGGACAGATAATCGCACTTGCAGGCGTTGTTCCATTACAAGTCGCATACCAAAATTTATCCAAACAATGAGGTTTGCCATCGTTAGCTATTGTCTTTGTGTAACCGGTGACGGTACATGTTGGACTATTTACTGCTTCGTAATCCACCTGCGCTCCGCCATCTACAGTATCATTGGGACATTCAAACCAACTCGTTGCACCATATGTATTTCCATAAACTGCAGTCGTACATGGAGTATTCATCCCATTATTTGCTCTCGCTGTAGCACTTGCGTATATTCGTACCTTACCATTTTGTAAAAAACAACAAGCCATACCTTCGGTACGTCCGTTATTGTTTTGAGGATATAGGCCACCTGATGTATCAGTCGGTGGTGCAACAACATTTTTACAACAACAGTTCAATACTGTGTTGTTTTCCGAGTTCCATTGAGTATTAGAAAGGTAGAGCCCACCTTTTGCTTCACAAACCATTGAACAATTTTGTTGATTGGGTACTCCTGTCAAATGAGTTCCTGTAGCGCAAGTTTTTTCTGGGACAACAGGCGGTTTGTCACAGTAAAAAGTGATACCGTAACCACCACCTGAAACAGTGGCACATGCTTTGGAACAAGATCCGGTATCAGAGGATGAATTGCATGATCTAGTTTTATCACAGTACCATGCGAAATATGCCGCATAATATGAACCGTTCGGTGTGCAATCTTTACTACATCCAACCTGGTCTGAAGAATAATTGCACGCAGGTTTATTAGTTACTGGGGGAACGGCGGCGGGTGCTGTGCATCTACCTGTCGTACATACAAGGCCTTCACAACAAGATCCCTTTGCGGGCCCTCCGGTGCAAGTTTGTGTCGAAGCTCCACATGATGGCGCAGTTGGTGGTGGTTTGCAACAACTTTTTCGTATTTTTCCATCAGTAGATGCAGTTCCCGCCCAGTTGTTCACGCCATTACACTGAACAGAACAGTCCCCCGTTCCTGATTTTACTGTATTTGGAGATACACATTTTGGATCTGCAAGAGGTACGGGTGCCGTAGCTACTTTACAACAACATATTCTGGTTCTCTTATCTTCACTTAACCATTGTACTCCACCAAAATTGGCATACGACCCACATAAGTCCGTACAGTTTTTTTGACTCGCAACTCCACTTTTTTGATCGGGTGCATTAGCCGGACATGTACTTCCTGCGCGTGCACTTGATGATGTTTTGTTCCCAAGGTTTAGTGAAGATACAACAGTCGCAATACCAATTACGACTAAAGTGCCAACAGTGAGAAGCGTTGCAATTTCTCCCCGCCTGCCATGCAAAGGCTTGTGGCATTGCGAGCTGGCTCTTCTATTCTTCATATATATTATTTAATAATATTACACAGTGTAATAGAAATAAATAGTAAATTCAATTTATTAAATAAAATATTTTGTAAATATAAAAAAGAATTTATTTATATTTTATTTGTAACTTATTTATTATGAGCATACAGCACGTATTGACAACCTCTAAATAGAACACTATAATACGTTCCATGTCATACAAAACCAAAACACTTCCAAAGGTATCACTTGCAGATCTTCCAGATTTAATTACCATTCGAGAGGTTGCTTCCCTTCTTCGTGTATCATCACTCACCATAAAACGTTGGGGTAAAAAAGGAAAGCTTCCTGCAATTAGAATAAATTCACGAGGTGACCGTCGCTATAAAAAATCAGTAATACTCAAATTACTGAATGAAGTACAAGAAGAAGTTTAAGCGCTTGTCGGTTGCGATTTAAATGAAACCGCTGGAGTTCCCCCTTCTCTTCCTAGATTTTTAAATACTGTTGGTCGTGGAGGTTTCGGACCCTTCGTTGGAAATAACATTTTTTTTACTCCTTGAAATAATTGTGTTAACGTATCTTTTACTTGAGTTAGTGCTCCCGCTAGAAATGATTTTTTTGCAGGAGGTTCATGCAAAATGCTTCCTGATGTTGGCTCAGGTTGTAACGCTAGTGGAGGAGTCACCATTGCAGATGCAGCATCTGGATTTTCATGTTGAACATCTTGCATTGCTTGCTGTTGCATTGCTTCAAAAACTTGTTGCTGTGCCGCGTCTATAGCTGCTTTCTCATCTTCTGGTGAAACGGTTGGAGAAGGAACTGCCTCCATGTGAGAAGTCTGATGTGTGGGTACATTTTCCTGTGCATGCCCACTTAGTGTCTGAGATTCACCTTGTATTTCTGCTGGATCAATTTGTATTCCTTCTGTTGCTCCTGGATTCATTTATATTATGGTCTAATTGGAGGAAATGGTGGAACTGCTGGTGTAATTATTGGCCCACCTACCCCAGCTGTAACAGCTGGTGATCCACTTAATATTTTATCAATTCCTAATGCTGGGGCATTAATTGCCCAATCTCCTGCTCGTGATACACTTCCTGCAATCGCACCACCCGCTCTAAAGACATTCCCAATGGATTGGCTAACTTTTTGAAGTCCAAGATATGCTCCATTCGCGTCAAATACCAGCCCTCCTGCAAGAGCATAACCGGCACCTGCATATGCTAAGGCTTTCATTAATTTTTTTGTGCCCCCTACCCAATCCTTACCAAGCATTTCTTTAATTTTTTCTTTTGTGATAGCTCCCCCACTCATAAATTCTCCGCCAAGTAATGCAGCCGCTTCTTCTGTATATTGTCCTTTTGCTGCAAGAGCATTTGCAAAGAAATCCTCTGTATACGCTCTCTGTAAAAACTCTGCTTTTGCTGGATTTATTTTCATTCGATCGAAATAATATCCTCTTGACCATGCATAACCCATAAGGTCTGGCATTTTTTCTTCAGCCCATTTTTCATATTGGGAAGGTTCGATAGAATTGAGAACATCGCGTGCTGCAAGTGGTGGTTCACCTTTTCCTACTCCCATTTCTTTTAACATCGCATCAATTTCTTTTCCATATGCACGAGGAAGCTTTCCTCGATTTCGGATAATTCTGTCCACGATATCGCGGGAGATCTGTTTGGGGCTTCGTGAGAATATATCTTTCTTTGCAAATTGCTTAATAGCATCATCATCCCATCCTTTAACCTCACCCTTTTCATACTTAAGATAGGACATTTGCATAAATCGGTCTAACATTTCTTTTGTCTTTGTGACACGAGTATCTTTTTCTTTTTGCTCAGAAGCTTTTTCTTCTGCTTTAATAGCAGCTTGTGCATCGGCGGATTTGCCTGCATTAACAAGGGATACTTCATTCCAATATCTCTTCATCTCTTCGGAAAGTGCTATTTCCATTTTTCGTTTGTATTTATCTGAATACTTTGATCTTTCAGATTCTTTGTTGACTATTTCTTTTTCATCTTTACTAAACTCTCTCAGTTTTTTTTCTTGCTCTTCAATTCCTGAAATTGCCCCAGTGTATTTCTCATACTCCTTAAACATCGTACTTTGTCCTTTTGCAATACTCTCAATTTTTTCAATCGTATCAAGCTCATCAGCAACTCTTTGAGCTCTGGTTTGTAGCTCAACTGCCTGGGTACCAGTTGCGCCGGCGAGCGCTGCAGCGGCAGTGCTTGTTTTTAAAGTGCTTAGCCTCCCTTTTATACCACTAATCTCAGAATCACTAAAATTTTTTGGTTTATACTGTGAATCGAGATTAGCAACTTGACTATTCACTTCCTCATATAAATCTTTTATTTCTTATCTTTTTTCTTATGTTGGATATGCACGTTCATAATCATCTTTAGTTTTTTTTACCTCATCAAGTTTTTTTTGAGCCTCATCTTTATCTTTTATTTTGTATTTTAAATCATCAATATCCTTGGTAATCTTTGCGTCATCATCACTTAATTTAAGTTCTGATAAGCTTTTTGATACTCGATTTTTAAATCGATCATCATCTGCCATATTTGCTACAATTTCAGTCACAACTTTTTTTTCATCTCGCGTCATTGCAACTCCACCTTTTCCTTCAAGCACTCTCATCATTTGGTCAGTTGATAATCTCCCCCCTGTTGCGAGTGAAGCGGCTTCAGCAAACCCAGGAAGTCGAGCCATGGTACCCACTAATTCTTGTTTCTCAGTATCATCCATTGAAGCCAAACCTTCATTATTCAAAAGTTTGTCATACATGCCAAATCGAAGTTCAAGACGATCATAACGTTTTTGCAGTACATCTTTTCTTTTTTTATCTGTTTCTGTGCTCACTCGTTTGCGTTCGGAGTCAAGCACTCGTCTCATTTCATCAAAATTTACCATTAAATCTGCCTCATTTTGTACTAAATCTGCCTGGAATACTGATTCACCTGCATCTTTACGATATCTTTCACGAAGTGCAATAACTTCTTTATTTAATTCAGGAGCTCGCCCTTTATTAGGGGCAAGAGCAGCTGCTAAATCTTTTCCGGTTATGTTTGCTTTTTCTCCACCTTCTCCTATAACTGCCATACGTCTATTAGGTTATTAAATAATAAATAATATTACTTTGATGCTCGAATAAACTGCTGTAACCGACCCATCACATCTTCCTCATGCAATTTTCCGATTTCTGAATCCACTTGTACTTGTGCATTGTGAAATACCGGGTAAAATTTCAGTAATGAACGAATAAACGTAGACACTTCTTCAAAAGTATGAGCATTTCCCACATTATCTAATACTTTTTTGCTAATGACTTTTCTTTCAAATTTACCAATAAGTCCTTTCTCAACTAAATCAAGATATGCCTCGGCAAGGATATTGTATATTTTTTTTCTGTCTGTGGCGGTAATTGTTTTCATATATTAACTTTTCTGTTAATTAAGATTGCC
>JAPLYQ010000029.1 GCA_026395475.1 Candidatus Roizmanbacteria bacterium
GGAAAGTAGGAGTAACAGACCATGAGCCACACTTCATCCATATGAAGTCTTTCCTTCACTTGCTGTGCTACAAGATAATGCCCAATGTGAATAGGGTCAAATGCTCCACCTAAAATTGCAATTTTCATACCAAATTATTGTACCACATGAAATCTATGTAAAAATATTGGGCCCTTTAATAATTAATACATATTAACTTGCAATTCCGATTTGTTGTATATAGAATGTGAGCTATATCAAGAGAGATGGGGAGAGATCTGGCTCGTTATCACACCCATCCGACAACCGATTTGCCACTCTTTCAGGCAAACGCGGTGCCACCACCAGCCCCTTAACCAAGGGGATATGATACGCCATTATAATTTGGAAATATTTATTTTCTATGTTCCATTCTACTTTTACATCTGAATCTGTGTGTGCAGGTCATCCCGATAAAATTTGCGATCAAATATCTGATGCTATTTTGGACGCTACATTAACTAAAGATAAATTTGCAAGAGTTGCAGTTGAAACTCTTGTAACAAAAAATTTTGTTGCGTTGGCCGGCGAAGTTACCTCAAAGGTATTGATTGATTATAAAGATGTAGCTGCTTCTGTTATTCGCGAATTGGATTATATCGATCCTATTCTAAAATTTACTGATAAATCTCCTGTTATTGTAAAAATACATAGTCAGTCACCAGAAATTGCAATGGGCGTAGATGAAATGGGAGCAGGGGATCAAGGAATGATGTTTGGATATGCATGCAACGAGAGTCCAGAACTCATGCCACTTCCTATTGCACTATCACATGCACTTGCAATGAAAATTGATCAAATGAGAAAAACAAAACTCACCTATTTAAGACCAGATGGCAAAACACAAGCAACAATTCGCTATGAAAATGATAAAGCGATTGGTATTGAAACATTAGTACTTGCTGTCCCACATAGTGAAAAGGTAGAACTCGCAAAGGTGAAATTAGATTTAATGAAATATGTAGTTGCTCCTGTATTGGAAAAATACAAATTGAGTATTGATGAAAGTCATGTTATTGTAAATGGAACAGGAGTATGGCATATTGGTGGGCCAGCTTCTGACACCGGGGTTACTGGACGAAAAATTGTTGTAGACACATATGGAGGAATGGCGCGTGTTGGAGGGGGTGCATTTTCAGGAAAAGATCCAACAAAAGTAGATCGCTCTGGGGCATATGCAGCTCGCTATATTGCAAAAAATATTGTGGCAGCAGGGTTAGCGGATCGTTGTGAAGTACGCCTTGCATATTTTATAGGTGCAAAAAAACCTCTGATGCAAGAAGTAGAAACCTTTGGAACGGAAAAAAAATAAAAAAAAATAATTAATGATTTTATGTTTTCACTTTTGGATACCTCTGTATATGGAATATTAAAAAAACTCAATTTAAGACGCCCTATATACTTTAAAACGGCCTCATATGGCCACTTTGGAAGGTCCCAGTTCCCTTGGGAAAAAGTAGTTAGTTAGACTATAAGGTTTTTCAGGGCTAATAACTCTTGCAAAACAGAACAGTCAGCGTTATAATGTATAGCTATGGAAGAAAAAAAATATAACACAAAGGAAATCGAAAAATTATTTGAGGCAGGAGCTCATCTTGGGCACAAAAAAAACAGACTTCATCCAAAAGCACGAAAATACGTCTATAAAATGGTCAACGGAGTAGCAGTAATTGACCTTACAATCACCGCAGAACAGCTTCATGTTGCTAAAGAATACTTAAAAGATGCAGCAAAAAATGGTAAAAGATTGCTTGTTGTAGGCACAAAACGCGTCGCAAGTCAATTTGTACAAGAATATTGTAAAGAAAAGGGAATCCCACACATCACAACCAAATGGATGCCTGGACTTCTTACCAACTTTGAAACACTCTCTAAAAATACAAAAAAAATGATCGATTATGAGGTTGGAAAAGAAAATGGCTCATGGGATCAATTCGTAAAGCACGAAAGAACAAAGATGCAAAAGGATCTCAATAGACTTAAAAGACTTTATGGTGGAATTGAAGATATGAAGAAAAAGCCAGATGTTCTTTTCATAATTGACATCAAAAGAGAAAAGAATGCTCTCAAAGAAGCAAAACAGAATGGTATTCCAGTTATCGCCATCACAGATACAAATACAAACCCTGACACAGTTGATTACCCAGTTGTTGCAAATGACGACTCTCCAACTTCAGCACACTATGTCATTGAATCTATATTGTCAGCATATACTGTTGAAAAATCAGAAGAAGCAAAGGCAACAAAACCAAAAGAAGTAAAAAAAGAAGAGGTTGTCAAGACAGAAGAAGCAAAGGTTGAAACAAAAGAAGAAGTAAAAGAAGAAAAAAAAGTAAAGAAAGTTGCAAAAAAAACAGTAAAAAAAGAAACTAAAGAATAAGTTTCTTGTATTTATCATTTTAATTTTCTTCCTATGGCAATTGACATGGCAAAGCTAAAAGAACTTCGTGAGAGAACAGGTGTTTCATTTGCACTTTGTAAAAAGGCATTGGAACAAACAAATAATGACGTATCATCTGCTGTAAAAAAACTTCAAGAATTAGCAGGAGAAAAAATTGAGGAAAAATCAAAACGAACAACATCTGCTGGTGGGATCTTCAGTTACATTCACCACAACAAAAAAATTGCAGCCATGGTAGAACTCGCTTCCGAGACAGACTTTGTTTCTGGAAATGCAGATTTTCACAAGGTTGGTCAAGAAATCGCTCTCCATATTGCCTCTATGCCAGCTAAAACTGTTGAAGAGCTTCTTGAACAAGAATATGTAAGAGACCCAAGCAAAAAAATTAAAGATCTTATCAAGGAAGCAGTCCTTAAATTCGGAGAAAATATCAAGGTAAATCGATTTTTACGCTGGGAATTAGGACTTTAACTTTGATTTTAGATTTAAATTATAGTTTAATATTACATGGATCTAAATATGAAGATATTATTGTTGAAGCATATGGTGGCTCCACAAAATTAAGATTAAAAGAACTTTCAACCATTACTACAGATGGAGCAAGTGCACTTCTTATTGCACCATTTGACCCCTCAACTATCATTGATATTGAAAAAGGTATTTTAAAAAGCCCACTTGGCATTTCTCCACAAACACAAGGAACACGTATCACAATCCGTATTCCTCCTATGTCTCAAGAACAACGAGATAAATATGTAAAACTTGTTGGTCAAATGATTGAAGAAAAAAGATCTATTATTCGTAATCATCGAGATGACGTAAGAAAAAAAATCCGAGATGAGTTTGAAAAAAAGACATTAACAGAAGATGATAAATATCGATTGGAAAAGGATATTGATACACTCACACAAAAGGCAAATGAAGATATTGCCTCCGTCAAAGCTGCAAAAGATACCGAAATTCAGCAAGTATAAGCCTACAATCCCTTTTTGTGCTACTTTTAGAGTTGGCTTGTTTACAGGTAAGGAATTCTGCTACACTTACAAAATGAAGTCTTTGGTAAAAGTGCAATACTCTGGTTTCTTTCGTCGATTAGGGGCAATGCTTCTTGACCTTCATTTTGTTCCATTTGTCATCGTAATACTTACGATAGCTCATATTCTTGATAAAGGTTTATTTTCTTTATATATCATCCTGGCTATGCCATTCTATTCAATTTTCACTGAATATTTTTTTGGCATGACTCTGGGAAAATGGCTTGTTGGAATAAAAATAAAAACGGATAAATTATATCGACCTAGTTTATTAGTGCTTGCTCGTAGAGAGCTCTTGCTGAAGCCTTTTTTACTCCTTTTTTTCTTTATGGGAATATGGAATATGTTCTTCAATGAAAAAAAACAAACAATGTATGACAAACGACTTGGACTTGTGGTCGTAGTGTGGAGGAAGGCTTGGATATCATATGTATTTGCATTCCTCGCAGTGCTTTATATTGTTTTTGGAATACTCACTTTTACAATTTACCCACTTCATTTTTAGTTTCTATCATTGCGAGAGAACTATTTTCTCCTGTATAATATTGTCTGTTCTATTTTTAACGAATATTATAACTTTAAAACTGATATGTTTTCCCTCATACTTTTTATTTTGATTCTTAGTTTTTTAGTGTTAATTCATGAGTTCGGACATTTTATCGCTGCAAAAAAAAATGGTATTAAGGTAGAAGAATTTGCTATCGGTTTTCCTCCTCGACTATTTGCTATAAAAAAAGGAGAAACAACATACACCATAAATATCTTTCCACTCGGAGGATTTGTTAGGTTATTTGGTGAGGAATATCAAGGTCTCAGTGACGAACCAACAGACAAAGATAGAGCCTTTGCATTCAAAAAACCATACCAGAAAGCACTCGTAGTTGCTGCTGGAGTCTGCATGAATATTGCTTTTGGAGTCATTATTCTCTATGGAATAATTGCGTCTAATGGTTTCATATCAGATCCTTTACCTCTCTTGTTTCCTCATCACTTTACCTTTGGTGTACAGCAGGGAAGAGTTATTGCTACCAATTTAGCAAAAGGGTCTCCAGCTGAAAAGGCAGGGATAAAACCTGAAGATATTATTTCTTCTTATTCAATCGATTCTGATAGTGCAATTGTTCGTCTCAGTTCTGCCCAACAACTCATTGATATGATTAAAAAATCTCCTGGAAAAAAAGTCTACCTTGAGACTGTTAATTTAAAAAATGGAACAACAAAAACAGTTCCTGTAGTTCCACAATATAATGCGACCTTAAAACGAGCAATAATTGGTGTAAGTCTTATTGATGGCATTGTTATTTCGTATGAAAAACCAGTCGATAAACTATTCTCTGGCTTTATGCATTCTTATAATGTCCTTGAGTATAATTTCAGTGCTATTGGCAAACTTATCGGTATGGCTATTAAAGAGAAGAGTACAGCTCCCGTTTCTGGTGCTGTTGCGGGTCCTGTTGGAATATACGGCGTCGTAAATGATATGGTGCAAACCTCTGGCGCACAACTTGTCAAAAATATTCTCAATCTTATGGCTTTACTGTCACTTTCACTCGGCGTTATGAATATACTGCCGTTTCCAGCTCTCGACGGAGGACGTATGGTATTTGTTGTCTATGAATGGATTACAGGTAAACAAGTCAATAAAAAGGTGGAGAATATAACCAATATTGCCGGATTTGTATTTCTCATGGGTGTTGCTCTATTGGTATCAATAAGTGATATATTGAAGCTATTGAAATAAAAAATTAAATATCAAAGATTAAAATGTTTTTTGATCTATATTTTTTGATATTTTATTTTTAACTTTTGATTTTGATATTGTATACTAAGTTATGGAAAACACATACAAAAACATAACCATCTCAGGAAAAGTAGCAGTTGGAACAACAACTCTTTCTCGCAATCTTCAAACGATCCTCGGTTGGAAGCATATTAATGCAGGTTTTATTCAACGAGAGTACGATCGTATGCATAATATTCATGAAAACATGCAGGGAGCTTCTTCTCGTCCTGATGATCATGAACAAAGTATCGAAGCAATGACAAAAAAAATGCTCACAGAAGAAGAACATCTTATCTATGAAGCCTGGCTATCAGGGTTTGTTTCAAAAGATATTCCTGGAGTTTTGAGAGTTCTTGTATATTGTTCCCATGATGAAGTACGCGTAGATCGTGTTATGAATAGAGAAAATGTGAGTGTAGATGATGCAAAGAAATGGATTAGACAAAGAGAAGACGAAAATATTGCAAAATGGAAAAAACTATACGGTGATTACGACTTTTGGGATCCAAAATATTACGATCTAGCTATTGATACTTATGGATGTGGACCAATGGAAACCATGGGAAAAGTACTTGATAAATTAAAATATAAAGGAACTTTCAAGAAATAATTAATACGTTTAAACGAAAAAGTGTATTCAAAAATCACCATTTCGGGTAAAATCTGCACAGGGAAATCTTCTGTGTTCCGTGAATTACTTGAAAAATTAAAGTGGCCAACATTTTCTTCTGGTGCATACTTTAGGGAATATTCCAAGTCCCACAATCTTGAATTAAATAATGCAGAAGAACAAACAAATATACTTACTCGTAAGGTCGATGGAATGGTAAAAGAGATGTTGCATAAACCTGGGCATTTATTGCTTGATGCATGGCTTGGGGGAGTGTTGGCAGAAGGAACGAATGATGTTCTCACGGTTCTCCTTACTGCAGATGACTCAATTCGGTTTAAACGGTTCGCAGAAAGAGAAAAGGTATCATTAGAGGTAGCACAAAAAGAAGTGATACTTCGTGATTCGAGTTGGTTTGAGAAGGTGAAGAAAATTCATAATCGCTCTGACTTTTTTGACAAAAAAAACTACAACCTCATTATTGATACTTCACATTTAGACATAGATCATATTGCTTCGCTTATTTTAAAAAAGCTTTCATAACGATCTATCTTGCTTTCTATGTTATTTTTGGTAAAGTGTTAACTTATATGAGGGAAAATCCTCGAGCTGATCTAAAAAAAATTGAAAACTGGAGTAAGAATAATGCTCCAAATGTTGCACTTCAATTAGGATATGTTTTAAATAAGCGCTTTATTCGTGCGGTTACAGAATATGGGAAAGATTTAAGAAGGAGCAATGAAATGGAACAAATAAAGGTGACTGACTTTATCCCTGTCTTTGGAGAAAGATTTCTGAGAGGATATACACCCCCACTTAAAAGAGACCGAAAATAAAAAAATTTCTCCCACTAGCCACTTTTCACTACCCACTGTATAATACATACATGCGTTACTCAAAACTTTTTGGCAAAACGGTCCGTGAAGCTCCTTCAGACGCTTCAATGGACTCATACAAACTTCTTTACCAAGCAGGTTTCATCCGTGAATCAACAGCCGGACGTTTTTTCTTTCTTCCCCTTGGGATAAAGATGCAACAAAATATCATGAAAGTTGTAAAAGAGGAAATGTATAAGGCAGGAGCTCAGGAATTGGTGTCTCCAGTACTGCATCCACTTGAACTGTGGAAAGAAACAAACCGAACTAACACAGCTGGATTTGAACTCATGCGTGTTAAAGATCGTCGAGACGCAGAGTTCGCACTGGGTGGAACTGCTGAGGAAATGTTTGTAGATGTCGTGCGCAAGTTTCAAATAAGCTATAAAGAAATGCCATTTAACATCTATCAGTTTTCTACAAAATTTAGAGACGAACTTCGTGCTCGAGGTGGTCTTCTTCGTGTTCGAGAGTTCATTATGAAAGATGCCTATTCGTTCGATGTAAATGAAGAAGAATTCAAAAAAGAATATAAGAATATGGGTGACACCTATTCACGTATTTTTAAAAGACTCGGACTTGATACAGTCGTCGTTGAATCAGATGGCGGATATATTGGAGGAGATTATTGCCATGAATATGTCGTTGATTCCCCAATAGGAGAGACAAATTATCTTACAACTGAGGATGGATCATACAATGCACATGAAGAAGTTGCCACTTTTGATCCCGAAGTAATAAATAGTAATGATGAAATGTTGCCTCTGCAAACGGTCGATGCAGTACGCGGGACTTCGATGAATGCTGGAGTCAAATTTCACAATATGCCGCTCACTCATCAGATAAAAGATGTACTGTTTGTCGATGAAAAGGGGCGATTTATTCTTGCCGTACTTCGTGGAGATTTTGATGCAAACGAACTAAAATTAAAACATGCAGTGAAGGCAATTACTCTTCGACATGCTACAGCTGAAGAAATTGTTAGCGCACTTCACTCAGTCCCAGGGTTTATTTCTCCAGTTAAAATTCATGATTTGGCAGAAAAAAATGTAAACCTTGTTGTCGTTGTTGACCCATCACTGAAAACGGTAAAAAATGCATACGGAGGAGCAAATGAATTGAATAAAGATCTATTAAATGTAAACTATGGAAGAGATTTTGTAGCTGATATTGAAGCAGATATTGCACTAGCTAAAGAGGGTCATGTAAAAAATGGAAAGAAGTTAACAATGAAAAAGGGGATTGAGGTAGGAAATATTTTTCAACTAGGATATCACTACACCAAACTCATGAAAGGTGCAGTATTTACAGATAAAGATGGGATAGAAAAGCCATATTATATGGGATGTTACGGAATTGGTATCGGTCGGACAATGGCAACCATTGTGGAACAGTATCATGATGAGCGAGGTATGACATTGCCAGAAAATGTAGCTCCATACAAAGTACACCTTATTGCAATTGGGAAAGACGAAGCTCCTTTTGAAAAAGCCGACCAATTAATCAAATTATTAGAAGATAAGGGAATTGAAGTTTTATTTGATGATCGAACCGATGTATCGCCTGGAGCGAAGTTTGCAGATGCAGACCTTATTGGCTGCCCATACCGACTTGTTATTTCACCCAAAACAGGAGACAATATTGAGCTTAAAAAAAGAACGGAGAAAGAGACTAAATTGGTATCTATGGAAGAGTTATTAAAAATATTTATATTGTAAATTATTGACTGGATTCCCGCCTACGCGGGAATGACTCAAGGAACAGATGACACGAGTAAAGGGTACCCGGCAGCGCACACAAAACTTCATGCCAGCAGGCATCTTGAAGGTTTTGGAGCACTGACGGGGGAAATTACGAGTGGCAGAATCTGGAAACCATCGGTAATGTTGTACAAAATAAACTTATGAAAACAATTGTCCTCCACATTTTTCCCGACCTCGACGCTATTACAAGCGCCTGGCTTTTCACACGCTACTTACCTGAATGGGAAGAGGCAGAGATAGTTTTCACTCCCCAGCAAAAGAATTGGAACAATGTAGTCCCCGATAGTAATCCTGATATCCTCTATTGTGATACAGGATATGGCAAATTTGACCATCACCATATTAAAGAAAGAACATGTGCCAGTAAGCGTATCTATGACTACCTCCTCATGATGAAACATATCTCATCCAAGGATAAAGAGCCACTTGCACGCATTATTGAATATGTGACCGATATTGATAACTTTGGTGAAGTTAATTACCCCGACCCAACATCTGATAAATACGAGTTTTGTCTGCATCAACTTATAACAGGATTAAAGAAAAAAGGGATGTCAGACAGTGCATTGGTACAAGCTATTTTCCCACTTCTAGACGGAGTATTACAGCTTTTCGTTTATAAACTTAAAGCCGAAAATGAAATTACAAAAGGGTTTGTTTTTTACTCGAAATATGGCAAATCACTTGCAATGAACACTTCAAATGAATGCGTTTGGCCCAAAAAAAGGGATTCAGTTTGGTGGTTATGAAGGACCCACAAAAGCATTTTGCACGCATAAAAACGCTTCCTTCCCCTGAACTTGACCTTACGCCAGTCTACGACAAAATTAAGAAAATCGACACAAAAGGCTATTGGTTTCTTCATATTTTGAAAAATATGCTGTTAAATGGGTCTTCCAGAACGCCTGATGCTGTTCCTACCCCTCTTACACTTCAAAAGCTCATTGAAATAATCAAGGAAGTGTAATAGAATATAGGTTGAATTTACTACTTAAATTTAATCTTTAAATTTAAGCTTATTGTTTGTTATATTTTAAGGAGGTGTATATATAATGGTTGTTATATTAAAGAAAAAAGGAGAGACAAAAGACGCTATTTTCAGAAAATTTTCTCGTATGTTCATGGATGAGAATATTGTTGATGAATTGAGAAAGAAACAATATTACAAAAAGCCATCACTACAGAAAAGAGATGACGCAAAGGAAAGAATACGTTTACGTGCTCGAAGACGCAGATTTGCATTGTCTACTAAGAAGGAAAGAACAGCAATGCATCATAGATAAAAATCTTTATGTTGCGAATTTTCACCTCATCACGCTATCTTGTCGATAGAAAAAGGATCCGTATTTTAGTGGAAAAAACCCTTTCCACTTTTCAATTGGATCCAACTCTTTCTGTCACTATTGTTTTTGTGGGTAAAAATAAAATGCGATCTATAGCATCTACCTATAAACATGAGGATGTCGCACTTCCCGTCCTTGCTTTTCCTTATAAAAATGATGCTGATATGGAAGAACCCTTATTTGGAGAAATATTCCTTTGCTACCCTCAAATAGTGCTTCTCGCAGTTGAAAGAAATAAAAGACTTGATGTCCTTATCGATGAACTGATCATCCACGGCTTAACTAATCTTCTTAAATAATTTAACTAATTTTTAATTTCAAATTATAAATTTGAAATTAATTTTAAATTGAATATAAATTAAAAATTTAAAATTTTGAATTCATTTAGAGTTTGTTATAATGTCTTCATGTACTATCTTAAATATCGCCCTCATACAGTTGAAGACTTGGACAATCTAACACCAGCAGAAACAATCCGTACTATTCTAAAAAGTAAATCACTTCCTCATGCATTCTTATTTATTGGTCATAAAGGTACAGGTAAAACGTCAACTGCACGTATTTTTGCAAAGGCAGTAAACTGTCTTTCAAACGTTTATGCGGGAAAGGGAACAAGTATCGAGCCATGTAATGTATGTAGTAATTGTAAGTCAATTGATAAATCATCATTTTCTGATGTAACAGAAATGGATGCCGCATCGAACCGAGGAATAAACGAAGTTAAAGAACTTATAAGAGAAACTTCTCTTATGCCTATGGCAGGGAAGTATCGCGTCTATATTATTGATGAGGCCCACATGATTACAAATGATGGGTTTAA
Source organism: Candidatus Roizmanbacteria bacterium (assembly GCA_026395475.1). Classification (GTDB taxonomy): domain Bacteria; phylum Patescibacteriota; class Microgenomatia; order UBA1406; family GWC2-37-13; genus JAKBEU01. Next base: position 10,648 of record JAPLYQ010000029.1, read on the forward strand.
CGCTCTCTTAAAGACATTAGAGGAGCCTCCAGAGACAGTAATTTTTATTCTTGCAACAACCAATTTAGAAAAGGTGCCAAAAACAATCGTAAGTAGATGTGTATTAGTTCAGTTTGGAAGTGCAAAGATAGATGAAATTGTTCACATGTTAAAGAGGATAAGGATAGGGGAAAAACTTGATATTTCAGATGAATCCCTTGAGATAATTGCTAAACATTGTGATCTTTCATTCAGAGATGGAGCAAAGATTCTAGAGGAGATTGCTCTCTCTGGGAAGATGGACCCAGAAAGTATTCTAAAGAAAATCGGAATAAGATCTAAAGTAGTTCTCAATGAAGCTCTTAAAAAGAAAAGCCCATCGGATACGTTAAAATGGATTAAGGAATTTAATGCATCGGGAGGAAATATCTCTCTCCTAATTGAAGAGTTGCTAACAGATTTGCAAAATCACCTATTATCTCTTCATAAAATTCCCGGTAACATATCAACACTTTCATATACATTGAAAGAAACAATCGTATTGATGAAATTGTTAAACGAGGCGTATGGACTGATAAAACAAAGCCCTTATCCAACAATTCCTCTTGAGGTGGCGTTGCTTGAATACTGTGATACAATAAAACAGTGATAGGAGTGGCTGAATTTATATTAATTATTAATTTACTCAATTACTTATGTTAGGCGGACTTGGCGATATACAAAAACTTCAACAACAGGCTCAAAAAATGCAAGCAGCATTACAACAAGAAACAGTTGTCATTGAAAAAAATGGTGTCAAAATCACCATGAGAGGCGACCAACAAATTCTTGAAGTGGAAATAGATGGAATTATTGAAAATAGAATTGCAGAAGCTGTCAATGAAAGTGTAAAAAAAACACAAGAGCTAGCAGCAAAAAAACTCATCGAAATCTCACAACAGGGCTAATTGCAGGTACTGTATAATGGTTTTATGAAACTATTTTCCGGAAGTGCAAACCCAATTCTTTCTCAGAAAGTTGCAGATAAACTTGGCGTTCCTCTTTCTAAAGCCGAAATTGTACGGTTTGAAAATTCCGAAATTCGTATTCACATTGAAGAAGAGGTTAAAAATGAAGATTGTTATGTAATTCAACCAACAGCCAATCCATCTGATACTCATCTTATGGAACTCTTCTTTTTCTGTGACGCATTGCGCCGTCAGGAAGCAAAGAAAGTATTTGCAATCATTCCATACTTTGGTTATGCACGTCAAGACGTACAACATAGACCAGGAGAGTGTGTGTCAGCAAATGTCATTATTCGTTTTCTTGAATCAATTGGGTTCTATAAAGTATATGTAATTAATCTCCATGATGAAGCAACAGAGGGTGTATTCTCTATCCCTTTTAAGAACATTGATGCATTTCCAATTCTTGCAGAAGAAATTAGAAAATATATTGGAACCGTAACGACAGAAACAGTTGCAGTTGTATCTCCAGATCATGGAGGAGTTGAAAGAGCTCGTAAATTTGGAGATGATTTATTTGGTCACACTGAACATTCCATATCAGTTGTTGAAAAAAAGAGAGATCTTGCACATATTCACAAAAGTGTCGCACTTGACCTATATGGAGATGTAAAGGGCAGAACTGCGATTTTAGTAGATGATATGATTACTTCTGGTGGCACATTAATGCATGCAGCACAATTATGTCTTGATCGCGGAGCAACTAGAGTTCTTACAGCAGTCATTCACCATGACTTTGGACCAAAAGCGCCAGAACAATTACAAGCTTCCGCCATTGAAAAGATTTTTACAACAGATACCATCGCTTTAAAAGAAGAACAAAAGTTTGAAAAACTCTCCGAAGTATCTGTTGCAAAGTTGATAAGTGAAGTTGTCAGCTAGTCTGGATAAATCAGATCTATGCAATTTGAGCAATGTGCCAAACACGTGACATTTATGCCAGGGAGACTTTAGGGCAGGTGGGAAAAACGAAGCATAAGACGTCACTGTTGGCAGATGCGAAAATTGCAACATAATGTTGGTACCCTCGTCAGAAGCTCTTTCTATTTTCCATCGCTTTCCCTAGAGTTCCATAATCTGCATACTCAACACTTGCTCCCATAGGAAGTCCATATGCTAACCGTGTTATCTTAATATTCTGATTTGAGTTTTGTGTCTTAATCTTTTTTTGTATATACATTGCCGTTGCTTCTCCCTCCATATCAGGGTTAGTTGCGAGCACCACTTCTAGCACTCCTTCTTTATCTTTTTCAAGACGTTGTAATAATTGTTCAATATATATATCATCTGGACCAATATTATTTAATGGGTCAATTCTTCCATGAAGTACGTGATATACACCGCTATATATTCCGCCTTTTTCAAACGAAAGTAGATCAAGTGGAGATTCAATAACAGTTATAATTGCATGGTTTCTTTTTGTATCAGCACAGATTCCACATATTTCTTTAGCAAAATCTTGCAGATCAGATGCAGGCATCCTGAGCAGATAGAGAGCAAGTCTGTTGGCGGTCTTTTCTCCAATGCCAGGAAGTCGTTCAAAAAATAAGGCAATTTGTTTTAAACTGTCGGGAAGCATATTATTATATTAACTAAATCCTAAATTCTAAACACTAAATCCTAATCAAATATATACAAAATATCAAATACTAAACAATGTGCATTGTCTAGTTTTTCTAATTTGAGATTTGTTTAGAGTTTAGTGTTTAGGGTTTAGAGTTTTATATCTCTAGTGTCTCTACCACAATAAGTGGCTTTCTCCCTCTTTGTTTATAAAAAAAGTTCTCCAGTTGAGAAATAATATTCCTTTTTACTTTTGTGAAATCCCCACTTGGTGCTGTATTTGGCTTCATAGATGCCTCAACGACCTTTGTAGCTTTTTCAAATAGCTCATTTTCATTTTGCTGAAATACGAATCCCTTTGAAACAAACTTTGGTCGTGTTACAAGCCGTGACATTTTATCAATTGCAAGGAAACAAATTACCATTCCATCAGATGATAAAGTTTTGCGATCTCGTAACACCATATTGCCAACATCTCCAACTCCATATGCATCAACATAGATACTTTTTGTATCAATAGTATCGCCTCTATTTGCTTTTCCTTTTTGGAAAACCATTGTGTCTCCTTCATTGAGAAGAATAACTTTGTTCTCCTCAAATCCAAGAGTTCCAGCAAGTGAACGGTACTCTTGTTGATGACGAATCGTTCCTCCAATAGGAATAAAATAGGAAGGATTCGTAAAGCGCATTAACAGCTTTAAATCTTCACGATTACCATGTCCTGATGCATGGAGTTGATCTGCAATATCCGAATATACAACCTGTGCGCCTTGAAGTGAAAGTTCTTCTACCAATGCATATACTTCATTTTCATTACCAGGAATTGGATCAGATGAAATAACTACTTTATCACCTGGCTTTATTTTCACATTTTCATTCTGTTTATTTGCCAATTTTGAAAGCGCTGATCCATATTGACCTTGACTCCCTGCAACGATCAAACATACTTTATTAGGTGGAAGTTGCATCACCTCTTCTTCTTTCCCTAAAAATTGGGCTGGGATTGGAAGATAATTTATTTCCTTCGCAATGCGCGTATTGTCTCGCATAGAACGTCCTAAGAAAATAATTTTTCTATTAAATTTGATTGCTGCCTCCACACATTGTCGTATACGAGAAATGTTTGAAGAAAAGGTTGTCATAACAAATTTTCCTTTTGTCTTTCTCATCTCGTCTTCAAATGTCTGACCAACTATTGCTTCACTTTGTGTAAGACCATCTCTCATTACTCCCAAACAGTCAGAAAGTAGACAAAGAATTCCATCATGACCTGCTTTGGTGATACGGTAAAAATCAGGTGGAACTCCATATACTGGAGTTGTATCTAGTTTGAAATCTGATCCATGATACATAGTTCCAACTGGTGAACTAATGAGGATATGCGTTGTATCAGGAATAGAGTGGGTTACTGGGATAAATTCTGCAGTGAACTCTCCAAATGTATATTGAGTTCCATAAGAAATGACTTTTAAATTAAGAGGAAGATTAAATTCCTTACATTTATTTGCAATAAAAGCTGCTGTTAACTTACTCGCATAAACAGGTGGTCTTCCCAGATCTTCATAGTGAAAGGGAAGTGCTGAAATATGATCTTCATGTCCATGAGTAAGAAGAATTGCACGAATCTTATCTAGTTTATCTTTTAGATATGAAATATCTGGGATAACAAAATCAACTCCCAGTTCTTTTTCATGAGGAAATCCGATACCACAGTCAACAATAACAATGTCTTGTAATATGCTGTCTTTGTAAAGTTCGTAGACGTACATATTTTTTGTAACGCCAACAACACCGCCGAGAGGAACAAATCGAAGTGTGTACATATTTTTTTCCATTAAATTATTAGATATCTCAGTATACAGCATCAAAAAAAGAAAAATTGGCAAGCAATCTTTATATTAATTCTCGCATATGCCAACAGTGACGTCTTATGCTTCGTTTTTCCAACCTACCCTAAAGTCTCACTGGCATAAATGTCACTTGTTTGGCATATTGCTCAAATTAATATGCTAATGCAGGTGGCACGATTGAAGGGTGCCCAAAAAGCACGCACAAAGTTCGGCTAGCAGGCATCGAAGCTTTGGAGTACTTTTTGGGAAGTATCAATCGTGACGGAATCTGCAGAAAACTAATTATATTCCCAGCAGTGCTTTTCCTCTTTTTGTAAGTCGAGTCATATCCCATGGAGGCTCAAATGTCATCTCAATTGTTACATCTTTACGCTTTATATTGAGTTCGCTTAGTTTTAAATACATATCCTCTTCAATTACGCCAAAGAGGGGACACCCCATAGTGGTTAAGGTCATAAGAATATGAATTTTTTTTAGCGGTGACACGGTTACTTTATAGATCAATCCCAAATCAACAAGTGAGATATTCATTTCAGGGTCCAAAACTAAATCGAGTTGCTGTAAAACAGTTTTCTTTGTAACTAACACTTTTGCGGTCATAGATGTAGTATACCTAATTAAATACCAATTTTAAATTTGAAATTTTAAATTTATAATCATTCATCATTTCATGTATAGTTAAAGTATGGCCATTAAAAAAATCATTAAAAATGCATTTGAACAGGTTAGGGAGGTGGGTTCGGAAATGGCCAAATCATCTGTAAAACAAGTAAAGGAAACTTTGAGCCCTTGGGAAATGATACGAAATAGCTTTTCAGAAACAGATAAAACAAATCAAACTCCAGATGCGAAACTAAAAGAAATGCAGGCCAAAAATGGAGGCACAAACACTCCACTTGATTTTGATAAGTTAAATAAGTCATATGCAAATCAAGACCAACAAAAAATTCAAATGATGAAACAACGATTATTTCAAATGGTAAAAAGAGATGATGAGAAAACTCTTCAAAGAAGTGAACAAGGAAAAGCAGAAAAACAACGACAAGAAGCATATGAAGAATCTGAAAAAAAGAGAAGAATGGAAGAACAAAAAAGACAAAGTGCAATGTCAGCTGCCCCAGAAGGAAAAAGTGGCAGAGGATCTGCCTTATCTCGAAAAAAAAGAAAAGCTACCGAACCACAACCTGCTGAAACTAAACCAGGTTCTAGCAAACAATAATTGAACTATCCAATTTTTGCTCCAACCGCTTTAAAGAACTCATAGAAATTGTTTTGAGTCTTTTCAATTTTATTATCTGCTTTCGTACTAAATGTATTTACAGCACTTGCATTTAAAATAGTGTTTAAGAATCGCTGAAGTCCATTAATATCCTTAATACCATGTGCAAGTAAATTTCTTTCCCCACAAACATCCCAGTTCTTTAGATTTTCATATACTTCTTCTCTCATCCCTAAATATTCACTTAAGCTACTTTTTCCTCTATATAAATTGTCCCACATTCTGACAAGTTTTGTCATTTCTCTCAATGTAAAGTGAGTATGGCGTGGATTTTTGTCATTCTCCATAAGCTGATACTTAATTGCGTTATGAAACTCAACCTGCGCTTGGCCAGGGAATTTTCGCACCGTATAAAATGCATTTCCTTTTTTTCCTTCCTGTGAATATCCAATTACCCCCAGGTTTTTTTGTGGTTTTTCTAAATCAACAACATCAGGATTGTATGCATCACTTTGAGCTGTATAAAAAATAATATTTCTTTGTAATGTTGTTTGTGTATCTGGCATTGGAGAGACCATTCCTTGTGAATCTCTTAATAGTTTTGCCCCAGCATTAAACGCAAGTCCAACTTTATACAAGAGCGACTCATTGCTTCCTGGTACTGAAGCAAATACAGCAGTATCTGAATCTCCTGTTTTTGCCCGTTCAACTGATTGAGAAAGACGTTCAGTCCATTCTGAAACTACTGATGCCGACTGAGTAACACTACTTGTTGGAATTTGCTTTAGTTTTTCCCACTCTTCGTAAGCTTGTTTAAAGTGATTAAAAGATACAATAGCAGGTTGAACATCGCTAAAAAATTCCTTATTAAGATCTAAGTATTCTCTCTTTTCCGCATCTGTCTTTTCAGGATCCTGTGCATAGAGTACTTGAAAATAATCAATATTATTTGCTAATCCTAAAACTAATGAACGAGCAAGAGTTGGGCTGATTACGATATTTTTGCCATTTTTTCCTTTAATAGTAATTTTTTTATATGTACCATTATCTACAAACGCAGCTCGACCTTCTTGGATAGGGTAGACATTACCATCGTATTTAATTAAATTGTCGAAAAAATGTTCACCATCAATTTGCCTTACAGATTCCCATTTTGTTTTATCATTTTCAAGCTCTGATGCAACATATGTAAAGTGTTTTTTTGCAGGGAGCCCATCAAATGCTCGGTGATTATATTTGATGTGAATTTTATCTCTATCGTTTCCATCTTTTCCGATTACTCCTTTACGCATATCAATCAAAACAGCTGCTTTATGCGAGTCAACTACAAACATACTTTGTGGCTCCCGCTCATCAGGTTTTAGCGTATCTCCACCATTTTTTTGTGCCCCTTTAAGTTGAATGATATAATCGCCGGTAAGTCCATCATCATAACCATAGTATTTTCTATATTCACTATTTTTCTCTCGTTTTTCAGAATATCCCACATATTTTAATTCCGTTCTCATACGTGCAGTTAAATCAATTTTTTGCATCTGTGCATTTTTAAGAGCAAGTTGTATTTGTTCTCGTAAATATTCTGTTGATTTAAAGTGAGTAGGAAGAGCGATTTTAGCATATGTATCTTCACCAAAAAAAACGGTAAAATGGGCAGCTTCTTTCAATTTTAGACCTGAATTCTGTTCATATGTCATAAGTGATTCGAGAGTCTTTGCAAGAGCGATGCTTGGATTGAGAGTTCTTTCTGGAGTTGATTCGATAAAAGTTTGACAGTCAAAGCCAGCCGCTTCACTATGTAACATATGATCAACATGCTTTTCTTGATATCTTTTAAAGTCTGTGGACTTATTTGTTTTTGTAGCTTCAGTTTCAACAAACTGCTTTATGTTCCGTCCCAAACGAAGTTGCCAAAACCATTTCCTTAATGTGTCTGAATCTGCCATTTGTTTTGTAAAACCACTTATCATTTCGCGAGAATTAAAAAGCATTTTTAAAACGCTTTTTGGCACGCTTGCAAGTGGACCCTTCATAGAATCGGGTGTCCAGTACTCTACAACATAATTCCATGTTTCCATAAACTTGTCATAATAATTACTCGCACTTTGTTCTGTTGTTTTTTTTATCTGTTTACCACCTTCACTCCTTAATTGTTTTAATTTCAGTTGACTCAATTTCTGGAAATAAAATGCAATTCTTTCATTACCGAGCGAGCCGTACCATTTTTCAAAAGTCCCTTTCAGTTGAGTTTCATTATGTGCTTTTGATATTTCATGTGCACCAAAATAATAATTTTGAATTGTATCTATTCCATAAGTATTCATCTCATGAAGTATTTCAGACACCTCGTGCTCTGGACTATCTGGATTTTCAAGAACTGTGGTTTTCAGTCGCGCTTCTTCAAAAAAAGGAGAGTTGATATAGTTGTTTTTATCTCTTAACGACGTTGCAACCTCGAGCCCCTTTATCATGTATCTTCGTAAAAAATTAAGGCGAATTGCTTGTTTATCTTCAGCAATAAGCTCTTTTGTTTGGACTTCTTTGTCTGCAGCAGTTTGAAATGAGAGAAAGTTGGAGCGTTTATTTTGTTCAAGGACAGCGTTTACTGTTGTTACAGTTTCAGGACCTTTTGCATGTTGCTTACTTTGTATATCGATCGCGCTATCTAATGTTTTTAAGAAGTCAATTTTCCGTTGAGGATCAATTTTTTTTGTTCCAAATAGGTGAGCTAAATATACATCAATCCCGCGTTCCGATTTCTCATAAAGATCCAAAAGGCGAGATCTATCAGGTATTGGCTTATTTTCTATCACCTTCATACGTTCACCTGGTGATAATTTAAATCCTGTTTCAACTGCATTCATTGCCATAATGATAATAGTATATATAAGTACCGCCAAAAACGCAGAGATAAATGTCGGGATGGTGGGACTTGCTCAACTCGCAGTTTACGAATGAAATGAGTAATTACTGCGAGTTAGTCCCGCGTCAGCGGGGAACCCGAAACATAATGTACCTTATCTTATATATGTCGGGATGGTGGGACTTGAACCCGCGACCTCACGGTCCCGAACCGTGTGTTCTACCATCTGAACTACATCCCGTAATTG
>JAPLYQ010000101.1 GCA_026395475.1 Candidatus Roizmanbacteria bacterium
TCTGTATATTCTGGTTTATACTCATCAACTGAGTTAAAGGGATGATTAAATGAAACGGTAGGAAATGGATATGGCTCTCGTTTCAACTGTTCTTTTACAGAAGGAATCAGATTCTCATAAATATGGACATCTCCGAAAGTGTGTATATAATCTCCCGGTTCATACCCGGTGACTTTGGCAAGGATCAATGTTAATAATGCATAACTTGCGATATTAAATGGCACGCCAAGAAATACGTCTGCGCTGCGCTGATACAGTTGCAAGGAAAGTTTTCCATCGATAATATTCACCTGATACATGTTGTGACAAATGGGAAATCGGGAAGCATCCTTTTTCAGAGCCATTGTATACAAATATTCTGGATTCCATGAATTTACAATAAGATTGTGGGCATTTGGGTCATCTTTTATCTCTTGTATCAACCACTTCAGTTGATCAACAGTTCTGCCTGATCTGGTAGGCCATCTTCTCCATAGTTCTCCATATATTTTTGGCAGATTCCCCCATTTTTTTGCAAATTTTATATCTGATTCGATTCGTGTAATAAATTCTTCTTTCGTAAGTACTCCACCTTTTTTTTCAACATATATTTTGTATGGATAATCATCCCATATATGCACTTTATTCTTGACTAAATATTCAATATTTGATTGCCCTGAAAGAAACCAATAAAGCTCATGAAGTACGCCTTTCCAATATACTTTTTTTGTGGTGAGAAGTGGAAATCCTTTCGAGAGATCAAAGCGAATCTGCCTCCCAAATACGCTATATGAGGCATCCCCTGTTCCTCTGTCTACTTTTCGTATCCCGTTATCTAAAATGTCTTGTAACAAATCGAGATATTGTTGTTCTGGATGTGTTTTCATAAGAAAATTAAAGATTTGAATTCAAATTCAAAATAAGTGTAATATAAAAAACAAAAACTTCAAACCCATTTTATATTTTTATCTAAATATATAAACTAGGTGGCTTGATTGAAGGGGCCCGACATGCGCGGAAAAAGTGCAAGCTAGCAGGCTATTGCAGCTTTTGAGCACTGGCGGGAAGTCTCAATCAAGACGGAATCTGGATTAATTTTTAAATTGTTATATCTGTTTTTCTCTTTTTTCTGTCGTTACTCTTCCCCCTTGCCATTGACCTTTATACTGCGTTCCTCCTCCATCAACCCATTCAAACTGAGCATGAACAAAACGTGCTCCCATTTCAATTTCAACCACAATTGGACCTTCATTTTTGAGGCCAAATGTGAGTTTTCCACAATATCCTGGCGCACCATTCCCGGTTCTAAGGAATAGTCCACTTCGAAACGTTGTCGTGCGAGGTTTAAAATTCACAGTAATATCTAAAGGAAGATTTACTTTTTCAATCGTGCTAACCAGGAAAAAATCTCCTGGTTTTATTTTAATAGTACGTAATTCCCCTTCTTTGTATTCCACAACTTTTTCTATTTTTGGAGTTTCGCGATGTGTTATCCCAAGAAATGCATTGCCAGATATTTTAAATACCTCTCCAAGACGAAGGTCAAGGCCTGCTCCCTCTGGAGTTTTGAGATCCCGCTCCCCTAACCCTTCTACTAATTTTTTTTCTTTGATAAGTTTAAGTAATAATTCTGGTCCGAGTATCATAGAATAAAGACAAATTAATAATGAGATTCATCCAGTTCCACCGCTTTAAAGTGTCCATTTTCATCAAATTCAATCTGCACTATTTGAAATCCAACTCCAAGCTTAACTACCTCTTCCATCGAAATGTTAAATGCTGTTTCTCGAAGAGCTTCATAGAGATATTCCTTATCAATTGGGACAACAGAACTGACTATTTCTTTGTCATACAACTCCTGTGCAATCATGTGTAATCTTTGTGCAGATATATATTCTTGAATAATGTAGGGTCGGACCTTTACCATGCCATGATCTGAACTAAAACGAGCCTCGCGAGGAAGTGTAAAAGGTCCTTTTATACGAAAAATAATGTTGTAATCTTGAAGTGGGTAATCAAAGCTTTTTGCTTGAAATTTTTCATCGATCGTAAGTCCATATTCAACTCCACATCTATATACTATTCCCTTTTCTTCTGGAGTGACTTCGCCCTCGTTTAAGACACATTTTTCTTTAAACTCTTGGATGTAGTTGTTAAACTCATCATTCCGGAGATGTATTGGCTTTATGATATTCATATCTATTTACTGTTAAACAAATCACAAATTAGTATTTATATTTCTTCTAGTATACAATATACCCATGCGTGCACCAGTTTATATTTATGACCCTACCATCACAGATAAACAGAGTAAGGTGCGTGGTATTGGACGCTATTTGCAAATATTGAGAGAAAATGCCCCATCTGATTGGATCTTTACTGACCATTTAAAAGGAATTCCATCTCATTCAGTTCTCATTCAACCCTTCTATACTTTTTATCAACCACCCCTTATCACAAAACGTATTACTGATCATCAAATTGCAGTTATTCATGATGTTGTTCCTCTAAAATATCCTGAGCACTATCCCATTGGAATTAAGGCGTTCTTTTATTCGCTTATTGAGCGCTATCACCTTCATTTATATGATCACTTTATTACCGATTCAGAAACAAGTAAAGAGGATATTACACATTATTTGAAAATAAAGAAAGAAAAGATATCTGTCATATACCCAACTCTAGCAAATTGTTTCTGGGAGCATTCCACACACAGATCTCTTCCTTCAGATTATTGTTTGTATGTGGGCGACGGAACATGGAACAAAAATCTTTCTACATTAGCCAGAGCAATAAAAAAAACAAATATAACTTGTATATTTGCTGGAAAGATATTTAGCGATCCAAACCCTGAACATTATACTCATCCATGGCAGCTGGACTTACAACTCTTTTTTAAAGAAGCGATGAATGATAAACGATTCATTTTTGCGGGATATGTAACCGATAAAGAGCTGTTAAATTTATATGTACAAGCTAAGCTAAATATATTGTTGTCACACGATGAAGGATTTGGTTTTTCATATGTAGAAGCAGGGTCTTTGGGGTGTCCATCGCTCCTTGGTGACAGACCCATTTTCCACGAAATTGCAGGGACGAATGCCGCATTTGTAGATGAAACCAGTCCAGAAAAAATAGCAGCGGCTCTTACCTCTCTTGTTGGGGACACTGATAGGCTCAACCAACTTTCTGTTGGGGCTCTAGAACAATCTATTAAATACAATAATGAATCCTTCAAAAAGAGACTCCATGAGGTTGTATATCCATACTAACAAACTTTAAACACTAAACTCTAAATCTTAAACAAATAAGACTAAGTCTCAAAATTCTAAATATATATCTTCCTTATTTCCATTTAGAATTTAGGGTTTGTTTAGTGTTTAAAGTTTAGGATTTAGAGTTTCAGTCCAAATAGTCTCTTTGCATTCCTCGTTGTCACCTCTGCCACCTCTTCCATCGTGATCCCTTTTAAATCAGCTATATATTGCGCAATTATGTGGATATTTGCGGGAGTATTTGGATAGAGCTTCTGCGTTTTCAGTGGTTCTGGAAGGAGAAATGGAGAATCTGTTTCCAAAACAAGCATTGCAAGTGGGACTTTCTTTACAAATGTAGCTTTCTCTCCTCCATATGTCACATCCCCATCGACGCCAATATATATGTCGTGCTCTTGAGCATAGGCAAGAAGGCCCTCATCAGGCTCACAACAGTGGAATACTGTTCGAAAACGCACATCTTCATCCCATTCTTTATCGAGAATTTCAATAATTTCTTTTTTTGTCTCACGATTATGGAGAATAAGCGCCTTTTTATACTTCTTTGCAAGCTGTATCTGAGCTATACAATATTCTTTTTGTGCGTTCAAAAATTCCTCACTTATCTGATAATTTTCATACTTTGTGTCCTCATACATGTGTTTATCGAGCCCAATTTCCCCCACTGCAATAACTTTTGGGTGGATAATGAGTTTTTCAAGCTCGTGTATGTCGTTTTCCATTGTGTTGGATGCTTCTTTATTGAATGTATGATGAGGATGAATGCCAATGGCAACATAGGTTGAATTGTCTTGTTTAGCTATTTCTATTGCTTTAAGTGAGGAAAATAGATCAGTTCCAGGCACAATAAATATCGCAACTCCCTTGTTATGTGACTCACCTATTATTTGCTCTCTCGTTTTATTAAACCGTTTGAAATTGAGATGACAGTGAGTATCAATAAATGTTGTATTCATATGGTGAATTTGATTATAATAGAACATAATGAAAAAAAGTTGTATCAGTATACTTCTTCTCTTGTCTTTCCTTTTTATTGCAAATCAAACTGTGCTAGCAAACTGGTGGAATGATCCTGTAGATTGTGTGTGGGGTGAATGGGGAAACTGCTCAAAATCCTGTGGAACAGGAACTCAATCAAGAAAAATAGCTCAACCTGCCGAAAATGGAGGAGCCGAGTGTACAGGACCTTATACCCAAGATTGTAATACTACACCGTGTCCTGTTAATTGTGTTTGGGGTGAATGGAGTACCTGTTCTGTTGCATGTGGTGGCGGAACTCAAGTTCGATCTCATGATATTGATGCTGCATGGGGAGGGACAGATTGTACTGGGCCAGCTACTCGAGCATGTAACACTCAAAATTGCCCTATCGATTGTGTATGGAGTGAATGGAGCGCTTGTTCTGTCGCGTGTGGTGGCGGAACTCAAACAAGATATCATACTGTAGAAAAGGCGTATGGAGGAAAGGATTGTAGTGGGAATGATAGACAAGCGTGCAATACTCAATATTGTCCAATAGATTGTCGATGGAGTGAGTGGAGTGCCTGTTCCGCTACTTGTGGTGGCGGAACTCAGACGAGATATCATCTAAATGAAGCTAGATATTTTGGAAAAGATTGCGTTGGATCCTCTACTAATACTTGTAATAGTAATGTGTGTTCCGACATCGGTTCAGGTGGATTTAAATCATCTACCTCAACCTCACCATCATATTCACCACCGATTATTATTCTGAGTACTAATAATGCTGCTCCCATAACCTACCCAACAAGGGTCCCAACTGTCAAACAGGCAGATGCAAATTTTAATGTTGTTCAATTATTTACAAAGCCAACTGCAATCCCAACCCAAATACCTCCTTCTCCTACTCCCTATACAATATTTCATCAACCAACCGTAGCACCAATACCCACTAGTATCCAACCAACTCCAATCGTCCCTACGCCAACTACAAAACCAGAGTCATTTATCCCTAATTCTCTCGGATCTCAAACAAACGATACAACTCAACAAACCTCATATACACTCAATACCCAAGTTTTAAAGGATATTAAAGTTGCTATTAATAAAATAGCAAGGACTCCTACTGAAAAACCATTATTGCCTCAGGAACAAAAATTATTAGCAAATAATGCAGCATCTAGTTCTTATGGGGGAATTGTTGTGTCACTCGAACAAAAAACTGGTTCCCAATTTGTCACACAACAAGATGAACTTACTGTTAAACGTGGAAATCAATTTTTTAGTATTTCCAATCAGACAGCTCCAGTCCAAACTGTAAGTAGTCAAAACTCATCAAATTCAAAAAATGATCTAACTACTGAACAGCTAGAAATTAATGCAAATAATGTTATAGCACGATCAAGTATGGGTCTTTCTATTGACCCATTGAGTGGAGTCCTAACTGTTGATACCCCTACTGGTCCTAAAAAAGTAAGTATTATGCCAGATGAAGCATTGGGAATAGTGATTGAACTTAAAGCACTTAATGCAAAAGGAGTTGTTGAACCAAATATCCTTCTCGTTAGTGAAAAGGGTTCTCTTATTTATCGAATATCAGGAGAAAAGGTTGAGAAATTTCTTGGTTTCTTCCCTATGTCAATTCGAAAACAAATTCTTGTCTCGGCTGATACAGGAAGTGTAATTAAAGTTGAACTTTCACTTCTTTCGCAGATTCTAAGCTTCTTTACATTCTAAACTACTGTTAAGTTTCCTGGTTACTATCTCGTATATTGATCCCAAACATTGCTTCATGTCATATTAAATGACCCATCTGTATTAAGTGAGAGTGAGAGGTCCGCACCTATCGGCAGGTAGTAGTGAGTAAAGCACAAGGAAATATCACATAAAGTTTACCTTGAGCAACACCATAGCGCTAGATTTCTCAGTCGATATAAGCTTCTTCGAAATGACATGATAGTCCAAAAGTATATTCTTAAAGGGGATATTATTTCAGTATTCTTTCTATAGCTGTATCAAGTTGTTTGTCCAGTGAGCGACTGAGTGTGTCACCTGCTGGAATTACATTGACTACTTTTGTTTCTGGCTCAATACCCTTTCCATTGATCCAATCTCCCTTTGGAAGTACCCATTTTGCAACGGTCACATGAAGACCCATTCCATCCCCAAGGTCTATCGCTTCTTGTACCGATCCTTTACCAAATGATTTTTCTCCAACAAGCGCTGCTCGCTTATAGTCTCTCAGTGCTCCCGCTAAAATCTCTGCGGCAGATGCTGAACCACCATTAATTAGTACGGTCATGGGAATTGACAGAAGGGAACCTTGTCGTGTCACAAAATAATCTTTATTTTCATAGCTTGTTGATTCTTGCTTCACTACAAGTTTGCCTTGGTCTAAGAATTCACCTGCCAAATAGACTGAGCTTTCCAAATATCCACCCGGGTTGTCTCGAAGATCTAAAACTAATCCTTTTATTTCCCCACTCTCCCATTTTGCTTTAATATCTGCCACTCCTTGCGCCCATTCATCGATAGTGCTGTCTCCAAATTGGTTAAGAGTTAAATACGCAACATGATCACAATTATCTGTACAGGTTGACAATTTTTCATCCAGTTTTACTTCGACAGATTTTACATGAATAGTATCGCGGACTACATCAATAACAACTTCTTTTCCATCACGTTCAAGAGTGAGATGCACTGTTGTACCCTTATCCCCGCGTACTTTTGATACAACCTGAGTAAGAGGCATTCCCACAATCGCTTCATTATTTACTTTAACGATAAAATCACCTGTTTGAATATGTGCTTTTTCTGCAGGAGAATCTTTAAGTGCAGACATAACAACAACTCTACTTCCTTTCATTCCAAGGCTCGCCCCAATACCTTCAAATTTTCCTTCCAATCCATCTTTTGATTGTTTATTTTCAACAGGAGTTAAGAAAAATGTATAGGGATCTTCAACTGAGGCAACAAGTCCTTTAATTGCTCCATAATACATTTTCTTTGGATCTATTTTTTTTTGATCAACATACTTTTTTTCCATTGTGTCCCATACCTTCCAGAACATAGAAAAATCGATATTCTTACTATTTGAACTTATTTGAGTATTTTGTCCAAGAGATAGTTTATATTCACCTAATTTATATCCAGTGCCAAATAAAAGAACCGCCACTGAGGCAATAAGGAGAAGATTGGTTATCTTAAGGTGTGACTTTCCGATTTTCATAGGGAATAAAGTATGATTGTACTATGATGGGCCTGTGCAAAACAACAGGAAAATTCACCTGATTGTACCTGCTCAAAACTGTTTTTTAGCTTAAACTCCGCTTTGGGAAGAGTTGTTGCGCCTTCGAACTTGTAGCACGTAATCAATCCTCGCCCTCCAAGTGCCTCAAGCTTTGCTACATCGTATTCAGTTGCACGTTCTGTAATTCCAACTGGATATTGGGGACTTGTCTGTGACTGTTCTGAGACAAGCCAAATACTTCCTCCAAAATCTTTTTCAACATATTTTGCTTCAATTTCGGTATGTTTTCCAATCTTAATCTGAACTAATTTCTTCGACACATCCACCACATGACCTGCAAACCAACAATGTTCACTATGTGTCTCTTTTTGTGTTTCAATAAGGACAATTCCTTCTATATGATCAATTTCTGTGATAATGCCTTCTATGTGAGAAGTGACTTTTTTATCTGAAAAAAATGATTTTTTTTCTGCAAGTAGATCCCCAGTGATAATAGTGTCTCCCACGTTCTTTTTTAGATGATGAAATATTTTTTTAGGATGAATTGATAGGAGCTCTGCCACTTCAATACGTTCTTCAGATTTTTCTTTAGTTGTATACAAAGGAGTATCAAAGTCAACCTTGTCTCCTATCTTGATCGCTAGCTTCTTTTCTAGATCAATTGGTATGTCAAGTATCATTCACTTATGATACGCCATTAAGACAATAAAATCACCACATAAAATAACGTCGTGTTTTGCTTATGTTAATTGATTGCAAATCGATGAAATGTATTATTTCATTCCTTGGTATGACACGAATGGCAGCAACGCCAAATAGCGTGCATACTTGATCTCTTTGGTAAGTTTTCTTTGGTGTTTTGCACACACACGAGATCGCTCACGATTTACAATTTTCTTTCGGATAGAAAGAAATTTATCAAGATTGTCAAGATCTTTAAATGCTGGTTCTGATTTATATTCGCAAAAAAAACAATTATTTGTCATAGGTATTTTATTTTAAATTTGAAACATTAATTTTTAAACTTTTAGAATGGGATATCTTCTGGATTAACAGTTTCTGTATGCTCATTCTGATGTGCTGGTGCTTCACTATGTTCTGGAGCAACTGTTGCATCAACGTGTGCTGGCACGTCGCCTGTTGGAGCAACTTCTCCTGGAACTAATCGTTTTCCACTGTCAAACATGATAAAGTCATCAAGAACAATCTCGGTGATTGATCTTTGTTGACCATCCTTACCGGTAAAGCTTCTATAGGTGATGCGTCCTTCCATATATATCTTTTTTCCTTTGGTAAGAAGTTTTCCACACAGTTCTGCAAGCTTCTGCCATGCAACAACTCGGTGAAATTGCGTATCTTCTTTTATCTGTCCATCAGTTGTGGTCCATGATCTATTTGTTGCAACGCCAAATGTGCAGACTGCTGTTCCATTTGGAGTATATTTCAACTCAGGATCGCGGGTTAAGTTGCCGATGAGAATCGCTTTATTCATTGATCTACTTGCCATAGTGTTAAGTTAATCAATTGCTAATAAGAGATAACGAATTAATTTTTCGTTAAATTGAAGCCTTTTTCTAAGCTCCATTGCATTTGTTTTTGGCATTTCAAGGTGCCATTGGTAATAAACTGCTTTGAGAAGCCCTTTGATTGGGTAGGCGAGTGTTTTTTCTCCCCATTTTTCCTCTTTGACTATTTTGCAGTCAAGTGAAGCAGCGAGCTCTTTTAATGTTTTGAGCTCTGATTCTTCGTTAAGAAGAAAGGTCAGATCGTACTTGGACATAAGATATTTCCCCAAAATTCAAAATAATAATGATTTTGAAAGCTTGAAGTTCCCCTCAAACCATGGATTTTGGTTGCCCTAATGATACAAAATGAGAGTGATAATTGCAACAGAACAGAAGTTAACTAAGCTCAAAATTATAAATACAACTAATATATGTTCCGTTTATTATCATTTTGTTGCTTCATCGTACCTTTTTATACTTGGTACGAGGCGCACAAAATAATAATAAACTCCACATATATAGCAATTCGAAGCAGTATGCCGTCCCACGTGACCTTTATGCCAGGGAGACTTTGAGGTAGGTGGGAAAAACGAAGCATAAGACGTCACTGGACGGCATATGCGAAAATTGCAAAATATAATATCAAAATATTAATTTATAATAGGTAGATGAAGAAATTCACAATTATTACCTTACTTTCTCTCCTCTTCTACACCCGCTTCGTTGGCCTTGACTGGGGATTTCCCTATCCTATGCATCCAGATGAGCGCAATATGGCCGTTGCGGTTGAACAACTCTCTTGTCCATCATTGAGTTCACTAGTCACTAGTCATCAGTCACTAATTGCATGTCTTAACCCCCATTTCTTTGCTTATGGACAATTTCCTTTATATCTAGCCTATGGAGGAATCCAGTTGTACCACCTTGTTACAGGGCAAACTAATCAACCAAATTTTCTTGAAGCAACGTTTGCTTTACGGGTTCTCTCCACTCTTTCATCAGTCCTACTTATATATGTACTACTACTCATTGTCGAATTAATCTATCCAAAAAAGAAGTTTTCAACTTTTATTGCTCAGATTTTAGCGTTTTGTTTCCTTATTTTTCAGCCATATGCCATTCAATTTGCTCACTTTGGAACAACAGAAGGCCTTCTTATGCTTTTTTATGCGCTTATAATTTATTATTCATTAAGTCTCCTCACTCCAGATCACCACAAACTCTCCACTCTCATCTTTCTTGGCCTTTTTTCAGGTCTTACGCTCGGTACAAAAACCTCCTCACTTTTATTTATTGGAACACCACTCTTAGTTATGGGTATAAAAATAATAGGTGGCAGTCGTGGAAGGGCTCCCAACACTGCGCCGTTGCCGGCTTCTCAGGCACAAGCAGTGGTGGGAAGGAAAACGACTGACAGAATCTATTATTTGTTTCAAATTGTTACCTATCTTTGTATAACATCTGTTTTTTTTATCTTCTCTTCTCCCCAAAGCTTTCTCAATTGGAATGATTTTGTAAGTTCAATGAATTACGAATCTGCAGTCGGATTAGGAGTATATGTTCCTTTTTATACAAGACAGTTTGTTGGGACAACTCCAATATTATTCCAATTTCAAAAAATCCTCCCTTATGTCCTTGGATGGCCACAGCTAATACTTTCAATTCTTGGATTTGTATTTCTCCCATCATTTATAGGAAAAGTAATTGTTTTGCAGATGGCACGAGTAAAGGGTACCCAACAGCGCGCACAAAACTTCAAGCCAGCAGGCAATTTGAAGGTTTTGGAGCACTGGTGGGGGAAATTACGAGTGACAGAATCTGCAAAATTAACAATAATCATGTTTGATATACTTCGCTTTGCCCTCATTCTTTCTTTTCTTCCCTCCTCCTTCTTCTTTGCCAAATGGACCCGGTTTATTGCCCCCTCTTTTCCTCTTTTTTCATTATTTGCCTTGCTATTTTTAATTCAGATGCTTTCCTTGAGGAAGATAAAAAAGGAGTACATTTATGGAGTATTTGTTATTTCTATGATTCCTGGCTTCGCTTTTCTTTCAATCTATCTTTCCCCCGATGTCCGCTTTATCGCATCAGATTGGATATATAAAAACATCCCTGAAAACAGCAAGATATTAAGTGAAACTGCAAACGTTATAGACATCCCTATTCCTTCTCCAAGAAGTAATGAAAAGGCAAAAAATTATTTGCTAAATTCATTTAATTTTTATGACTTAGATTCAACTAAACAATTACAATTAGACCTTTCTAGAGCCTTAAATGATGCAGATTATGTCATCGTTCCCTCACGTCGCATCTTTAAAAATCATCCAAAAAATTCATATCCTTATCTTGCCAACTATTATGATCAACTTTTCTCAGGGATATCTGGTTTTGAAAAAGTTGCTGAATTTTCCTCTTATCCTCGGGTTGAGTTATTCGAAAAAACTATTTTCTCAATTCCAGATGAAGAAGCGGAAGAAACGTGGACTGTTTTTGATCATCCAGTGATACGAATATATAAAAAAATATCAAAAAATATGTTGTTGTCAAACAATCTTGATTTTTCAGACTATAAAACAACTACTTATCAAGCGCTCGGCAAAAACTACCGCTTATTAATTGCGGAAACTCCTGAGAAGTGGGAAAGAGGTCTTATGTATGTAAAAAATAAGGCCGACATACAAAATCTTGATGGAATGATGTTTAATTTCTCAAATAGTGAAACTCGTATGTTCTGGAATAAAAATACGCTTTCACATCTCACACTTTATTGGGTTAATAAGGGAAAGGTTGTGGGAACTTCTGATCTTCCCTCTATTACTGAAACAGGAACTATAACCACTGTATCCTCACCATCTCCTGCAGACAGAGTAATCGAAATTATGAAGTAATGCTATATTCTTGGAAAATAGGTCTATAAAGTTTGGTTGTTTTTTGAAATCCTGTATGGAGAGGATGGGGTAGATTTTCAAATGTAAACCAGCCATACTCAGACATTTTCTCCACATCTCCTATTTGTACTTTTTGAATCTCCAATGGAGAAATCTCAAGAATAAAAGGAATAATAATCCAATGTGTTAATGCTCCTTCAGATGACTTTCTGAGAAGAGTAATTGCGGGAAGTTGTCTTTGTATTATGGCATTACAGTTGTATTCTTCTCTGATTTCTTTTAGTACGTTTTCTTCTAAAGTGAGGCCAAATTCAAGCTTTCCTCCCCCACTATCCCACGCGCCTTTTTCATCCCTACAATTATTACTTCGTTTATGCAAAAGCCATCTTCCATTTGCATCATGGCAATAGAAAGAAGTGCTCACTCCTATCACATCAATTCCTGTTTTCATGATTATTTATCCAATGCGTCAAGTCCTGGAAGAGTCCCTTTCTCGATGAGTTCAAGCATTGCCCCTCCCCCTGTTGAAATATGAGTAATTTTATCTTTATTTGGCAGTTTTTTTACTACTGATAGAGTATCTCCTCCTCCTAATACGGAAACAGCTGAGGAATTATTTATAATTGCGTTATAAATAGCAATACTTCCTTTTGCAAACTGTGGATTTTCAAAATACCCAACAGGACCATTCCAAAGAATAGTCTTTGCGTGAGATATTACATCTGCAAATAATACTTCTGTTTCAGGCCCTATATCAAGCGTCTCATCGTCCACTCTGATATCTCCTACTTTTTTTACAATTGGTTCTGATGCCTCATCTGTCTGTTGGCCAATTCTTCGATCAATCGGAAGAATGATATGTTTATTTTGTGCTGCGGCAAGATCTAATAAACGTTTTGCTTCTGGAATAAAATCTAACTCTACAAGTCCCTTTCCAATTTCTATTCCTTGTGCTTTTAAGAAATTATTTGTCATTGCTCCTCCAATTAATACAGAGTCAGCAATGCTCATAAGTTTTTCAATGAGACCAATTTTTGAGGATACTTTTGCACCAGCAATAATTGCAACAACGGGCCTTTCTGGAGCCTCAATCACTTTTTTTATCATTATCACTTCTTTCTTTAAAAGAAGTCCTCCATATGAAGGAAGAAATGAAGCAACTCCAACTGTTGAAGCATGTGCTCTATGCACACTCCCGAATGCATCATCAACAAAAACTTCTGCAAGATCTGCAAGTTGTTTAGAAAAAATAGGATCATTCTTTTTTTCTCCCTCATAAAACCGTGTGTTCTCAAGCATATAAATAGTAGCTTTGTTAACAACGTGGTTTAACTGAGTATGTTGAGTTGTAAAGTCATCGATAAGAACAATATTGTGTTCTGGAAAATATGTCTGCAAGCGCTCTGCAACAGGCTTCATTGAAAAAGCCATATCTCGCTCTTTTGGTTTCCCCAAATGAGACATAAGAATGAGTTCGTTGTTCCCTTTGAGTAGCAATTGGAGAGTTGGAATAGAATTTTTTATTCGCGTATCATCATTAATCGTTCCATCTTTCTTAAAAGACACGTTGTAATCAACTCTTACCAGAACTTTTTTGTTTGTTATTTCTACCTCATCGATATATTTGATCATAATAGATAAATGATAAATTTTAAATTTCTAATTTTTAATCAATATTAAATTACAAATTTAAAAAATTGAATATATGGTAGGTGGCACGAGTTGTTTTGACTGTGGAATATTTTGCATATTTGACAGGAGATGCCCTGTTTGAGCACTCGAATCAACCATGTGCGAGTTCATCGGATGGAAAATATGCAAAATACGAAACTTCAAAATCAAACAAAATCGCTCACCTTTTCCACCAAATCAACAATTCTGCATGAATATCCCCATTCGTTGTCATACCATCCAAACACTTTTACCAATGTCCCATTTATAACTTTGGTATAGCTAGAATCAAAAATACTTGAGTGGGTATCTCCTATAAAGTCAGACGATACAAGTGGTGCGGTTTCATATCCTAAAATACCCTTCATATCGCCCTCAGCATGTTTTTTGAAAGCTGCATTTATCTCATCAGCGGTAACAGCTTTTTTCATAACGGCAGAAATATCGGTAAATGAGACTGTTGGGACTGGAACGCGTACTGACATTCCGTCAAGTTTCCCTTGAAGAGCTGGAATCACTTTTCCAACAGCTTTAGCGGCACCTGTTGTTGAGGGGCCAATGTTAAGAGCTGCAGCACGTGAACGATCTGGTTTTTTATTTGATTCATCCACTAGGCTCTGGGTTGCGGTATAGGCATGAACGGTTGTAAGATAACCCATCTCTACTCCGAATTCATTTTCAAGTACTTTAAACATAGGAGCAGCACAGTTTGTGGTACATGATGCATTTGAAATCACTTGCTCGTTTTTCCAATCTATTGCATCATCATTTACTCCAAGTACTACGTGTGCTGTTGCATCTTTTGCTGGAGCTGTGAGAAGTACTTTTTTTACAGAACCTTTTATATGCTTAATTAAATCTTCTTTTTTTACAAATGCTCCTGTGCAGTCAATAACAACTTCTACCCCATAATCGCTCCAAGGAATTGCATTAATGTCTGCGATCATCATTGCAGGGATTTTTTTTCCGTCCACTGAAATAAAGTCTGCCCCCGCTTCAACTTTCTTATTAAATCTTCGATACACTGAGTCATATTGCAATAAATATGCAAGCATATCAGGAGTTGTTTTTCTGGTATTAATTGCAACAATTTCAAACGTATCTCGCTCAAAAGCAATACGTGTAACAGCTCGTCCAATCCTTCCAAAACCGTTTAAACCGACTTTGATTCGTTTCATAGAATGAAAATAATATTTATAATTTACTTAGTATTCTCCATTTTTAACTCATGCAAAATAAGTTGAACTTCTTTTTCAAGAGCATCCATCACGACTACCTTGTAAACCGGGTCCATTCTCCATATTTTTTCTTTGAATGGCCCATTTGCTCGCTTACGTGTTTTGTAATAGAACTGATCATCTGTCTGACCTTCTTTTCGTTCTGCGACACAATTGGTTGCAAGCCATTCATAGATCTCTTTTTTGAGATCATCCGACATATGTTCAAATATGATATTTTGGAACCCTGTTGCAAGATGTATTTCAAGTGTTCCTACCTCAGGGAAGCGATGAAATAAAGCAGTGGGTAGCGTAGATGCGCCATGTTGTACCACTCCTCCCATGTGATATTTTTCTTTTGCAATTGCTCCGATAGATTCAATGACTGAAAAGTCAACAATTGCTTGTTTTATTGTTCCATCAGGCAATACGGTCCCTCCATGTGATGTCCCTGTCTGAACGCTTACTTTGGAAAGTCCAATGGTAGATTTAAGTTGACTTTTTACAAGTGTCATAAATGCCTCATATTCTTCTCCTGTGCTATTCTTCCCACCAATATGCCCAATTTCTCCTCCCACAGACACCGTAATACCGGATGGTTGGATTTCACGAATATAATCTGTTAACACTGCTGTCATATGTGCATTTTCCTTTTGTTGTTCTTCTAAATTTGTTTTAGAAAGATCAACTAATGTGGAAGCGTCTATGTCTATATTATAAAAACCCGCATCAATTGCTGACTTGATAAATTTCTTTAATACTTCTTCTTGTCCTTTTGGATCGCTCCCATATTTTTCGGCTGAAAACTGAGTGTGATCGGCTTGAATATACACAGGTCCCACATAATTCTCTGCGATAGCAGCAGCAAGCACTGTAGTAGCATATTCATCATGAGATTGCCCTGTGTACCCTACCTCGCCTCGTGCTATTTCAAAGATTACATATCCAACATTCTTTTCCATCATTAAACGAAAGATGAGACGAGAGAAATCATAGGTAAGGTTTCGCACATTAAAAGCGGGAACAGTGAACCCTTTCAGTTCTCCCTTTCCACACTTCATATAAACATCATGAATTGATGCCGGATAAATACCTCGTTGCTTTGCAAGTGCTCGAATTTCTTTTCGAGCAATTACTCGTTCTTCTTCTGAAGAATTAAAGACGGATGCATTTACGAGTGAGTCAATGGTATTCATATGATTTGCGATATTATAAAATGGTTATAATAATATAACGATTATACTTATTATATATAAATAATTATGGACTGCATTTTCTGTAAAATTGTAAAGGGAGAGTTGCCAAGTTACAAGGTGTATGAAGATGAATTGTTTATTGGTTTTTTAGACATAGTGCCACTAAGTAAGGGAAACGTCCTCCTTATTCCAAAGAAACATTATCGATGGGTAAATGATGTGCCCGAGTTTGGAACATATTGGGAAGCTGCACGAGTTATATCACGCAAAATTGAACAAAAATTGGGCGCAACTTCTATCTCCTATCTTACATTTGGTGAAGAAGTCCCCCATGCACATATTCGAATCGTCCCACGATACTCTGCAGAAGACACATATTTTACATTGAATAAGCCACAAGTATATTCAAAAGAAGAAATGACTACCATCTGCAATAATATTAATATTACTACTTAAAAACTTGTTGTGAAGAAGTTTGCTGGGAACTGAGGAAAAGATTGAAAAAGTTCTACTCGTTTTACAACTCCACTTTCTGTTCTAGCTTCAGATTGAGCTTTTCTCCCTTGTAATGGAAGTGAGACTGCTACATCTGTGCTTTGAAATCCAAGTTTTGTGATCCCCCCTAATACTTTTACAAAAGCAACAACTCCATTTGTCACGGTTATTGGATTGCTTGTTTTATATTGAAATACAACACCATCTATAGTGGTTGAAACTTGGGTAGTGAGGGTTGATGCATTTTTAATGATTTCAGGAATTAAACATGAGTTGTTGTAGACATATCTATCTTGACTATAATCTTTCTTGATAATCGTCACTTCTATGCTCGGACATTGTCCAGATTCTGAAACTAGATATATATTAAAGCTCCCATTCCATGGATTTGCATATCCAGGGTAGTCGGAAAGATACAAAGTATACTGCCCATCTTTTTGTACAAGCGGTGTTACAAAATAGGGCGTTGCATTCCCCACCATCTTTGCGGACCCAGAAATTTTCTGTTCGTTAAATTGTCCCAATAATCCAATATCAACCGGAGTTGAGGTATTAATTGATTGTTTTATTACAGCGTCAATACCAGCTTCAGCAGCAGCAAGTGCTTTTTGAGAGTCAACTTCCAAGCGTGCTACCTGTGTTTCAGTGGTTGCATTAAACGCGATTGTCATCACAACAGTAATGACCGTTGCAAGAAGCATTACTGCAATAAGTAAAACTTGTCCTTTTCTATTGTGTGTTTTCATAATTACTGATTTAAACTGATCTTCGCTGGTTTCAACTAATTACTGTATTTGTCTCCAGTCATAGGTACTTGTCGACAAATATGGCAATACATCTAAATATATTTTTGTATCAAGTGTTACAAATAGTGATGGTTTTCTTTTATCTGCAAGTGATCTTTCAATTGGGAGTGCAGATTCATCAATAAGATTCCCTTTAATTTTCAAGCTTGATGATGAATCGCCAGTAGCTACTGTCTCACCGATGATGACAGCATCAATTTCCGTGACAGTTGGGTCAATTTGAATATTTGTTCCAAGAACAACCACAGATCCTCCAGTTGGTATAAAGTTGGCTCCAAATGTTGTTGCGCCTTCTCCTTCTACTACTAATACAACCTTCCTTCCATCAAATTGATGTGCATCTACTAGATTTATTGGAGCAGTCATACTGTATATCCCATCAGTTGTTATTTGGGTTATATCTGTAATTGCCTTAAAATCTTTACGTGCTTTTAGATAACCAACATATTCCTGGTATGAAACGTCATTATTAGCATATTGATATCCACTCGTATACCAATTGTTGGTAGAGTATGAAACAGCTCCTGTGCCGACAACCATTGGACTATTTTGGACAAGAACTCCAGAAGAATTGAGCATAATATTTCTGTTAGATGTAGAATCATCAGAGTCAAACGCTAAAAAAGTACGAGGGAGAACATTATTTCTTCCTGACAACCGAGAGTTAAACGATGTGTTCGATAATTTAAACCAGTTTCCATCAGTTGGATCAGAACCTCCGTATTCGAGGTAGAGTGGTACATTTGATGCTGTTTGTCCATGGATGAAATCTATAGATGTAAGATCACCTTCACATGTGTTATTAAGATGCCATCCCATTATTCCGTATCCTGGATAGGTACCACTCAGTTGAACTTGTAGTTTGTTATCATAACACGTGCCGTGTTGATTATCGATAGTAAAATCACACGAATATTGAGTTCCACCAGTTGTTATTTTACAGTCCGTTAATATCCCATCACTTGGATTAAGAATTGGTTGAAATACAAAATTTGCTGGATCCACTGTTATTCCGCCATAACATGCGCCACTTACATCTTCGATAAGGGGGCCATCCACGTGTATTGGAGGCAAGGGACTTGGAGTTGGGATAATATTACTAGTTGTGATTGCTGTCCATCCAGATTGATTGTCAATTGCGTCCCGCGACTGCACATGGAAATATAGCTTAGTTCCCGGTGGATATGATTGAGCTGCGGTACGTGTTGTCACAGTACCCCACGTATTTCCGTCATTCAAATCCCATCCAGTTAAAATAGTTTTAAATCCACCATCAGGAACATTCACCGCATTACTGGATGATCCCTGTGCCCAATATTCAATATTATTTGAACCACAACCTGTATCTGTTACTGCGTTCCATGAATAGGTGGCTTTATATTTTCCCTTACAGTCGGGGTCTTGTGTATATATCATTGTGCCAGTTGGTTTAGGAGGAGCAGTATCATCTATGTTTATTTTGAAATTAGGAGAACAAACTTCGGCAGATCCATTATTTGCACAGACTTGTATCTGATGTGATGTCCCCGTAGCAGTAGAAATGGTAACACTACGCGTTGTAGAAGGAATATCTTTTGTATTAATATTGCCATCAACTTTTACAATAAATGTGTTTGTATTTGCTTGTTTATTCCCAGCACTACAGGTAACTCCCCAAGATAAATCACACCCACTCCCCGTATCATCAAAGGTCCAATTTATTATTATTGGCTTACTTTTACTACAGATCGCTCCTCCTGCAACTGTAACCTCTGGTGTTTTTTGAGGGACCTGTGCAAAACAACATGGTACTGTGTTTGTCCCTCCACAGTCAGTAGTGGGGGTTTGACACTGAAAAAAACAGTTATTCTCATAGGTACAATTACATGTTCGAGTTTGTGTTCCTTCTCCGCATGAGACTGTACAAGCGGAATATGCTGTCCATCCTACAGTGCGTGTGGTCCCTGCATTATCACAAGTATCTCCTTTATTACAACTTGTATTGTCCCAGCCACCTGTCGCACTGCAATTTACCTTATTAACGCCAATACATGCATTATAATATGTCCCACAGACACCCCCAACACAGCTAACCCCAGGGGCACATCCATTCACATTCAAACTACAATTACCTCCACAGGCATAATAACCCTGTACCGTTTTACTCAAAAACAATATACTACCAATAAGAAGTATTATACCCATCAAATATACCGTTGTTTTCTGAAGCTTCATTTACTAATGATGGTAACAAATATATAAAATCGTGTCAATGGTATTAAGCGTGCTATCATAATATATGGCTTTCTACATTTTCTTTTTTATTTTTTTTCTTATCCCCTCTTTGTTTGAAGGTCTTGGTTTATTAACGGATCGACGATTTTTTTTGCTATATTCCTTTATTTCCGCTCCTTTTTTATACTTCTATCTAGTAAATTGTGTAAAATCAATTAAGATCCCATTAAAGGCTGGAATTGCCTATCTTCTTTTTCTATTTTTTTCTACTATCTCAACTCTCTTCCTTTCCTTTGATAAACAAACTTCATTTGAATTGCTTCTTTTTTATTTTTTTTCATTTTTGATTTTTCTATTTTTTTATAATCAAAAAAATTTGGGATATCTCACGTCACACTATTCCCCTATTATTCTTGGTATTTTTTTTACTTGTTATTCGCTTATAACTCCTTTTCTAAAAGGAAAAGTTTTTACTTTTCTTATACCTACAAGTGAGAAACAGTTTGTATTTGCTTCATATATGAATCATAATCACTTAGGAGATTTTCTTGGTTTGTTTGTACTTATTTTTTGCTATTATAGCTTTCAGAAGAAATGGATATATCTCCCATTTTTCATATTCTTTTTTACTATATTTCTTGGGTCATTCTCTCGATCTGCATATGTTGCTTTTTTTATAGTCTTTATCCTTATGTTATTTTATACTCGCAAAAAATTTTCCTCCCTTCTTCTTCCTTTCATTTTCCTTTTCTTATCTTCAATAATTGTCGCAACATATCTACTTAGTATCCAGTTACCAGTTAGTTCTTCTTTTTTTAGGATACAACAATATACAAAAAATTCGTTAAACATCGCTCCTCGTGATATTTTTTCCGGCCATGATATATTTATAAAACAGGCTCTGCTTTCAATCCAAAAATATCCATTATTTGGTATTGGGGGAGGAAATTTCATACTTGCATCCCAAAATAATATTTTTTCAAATATTTTTAGTGATTCTGCTCATAGTATTTTTTTTGAATTAGCAACTGAACTAGGAATTCCTGCAACAATGTGTTTTTTATTTTTTATTTTCCTAGTTTCCAAGAGTGCGCTTTCATTCCCGTCTCTTCCAGGATTTCTTTTTCTATATCTTCTCCTTAATTTTCAAACGGATTATACCTATCAAATATATTCATTATTTCTTTTTTGGATAATTCTTTCCGCATATATACATAGAGAAAGCAAGGAATTTATAATATCTTCTGCTATATATGGAACATTCTGTATGCTTGTGCTGTTTGTTTTGGTTTGCATTATGACCAGTACTCTTTTTGTCAAAATGGGTGACTATCCAAATGCACTTCGTTGGTATCCTCTTAATAAAAATGCATATATAAGCGCTATTCAAAAATCAAATTCCAAAACACCTTCCTACATTTCTCAGGCACAACACATTGCGCCATATGACCTCACTCTTAATGAAAGTATTGCAAATTATTATTTAAAAAGTGGTGACAAAGTGATTGCTTTACGTTATTATGAAAAAATCTATAATGCAAATCATTTGTGTTCATTTTATTTCGTCAAGAAAATTTATATCTTAAAAAAAGAGGTATATTCTGAAAGAACTGCAACTACATTCTTTGAAAGAGTGGTTTTTGACTACACAAAGATTTTTATTCCTTGAAAGAAATTGGCTTCCATTCAGGCGAGCAGCTTTTAAGGCGTTTTATCTCTCGTTTGTAGGAATTAAGTGCTGAAACTGATACTTCGCTCTGTTTCATATGTCTTTGGTCGTAAAAACATTCATGGAAATAACCTTACGTTGATACTAACCCAATATGTATCTTTCGTACATGACAAAATTGTCAGAAAAGTTGACAAAAATTAAAAATAGTACTATAGTATGTCCTAATGGCCCAAGAACATAGTACGTTTGGAGAATTATTTAAAAAATATCGTCTCAGGTCGGAATTCTCCACACTATCCCAATTTGGAAATGCCCTAGCTCAAGAAGGATTTATTTATGAAGATAGTATCTATTCCCATTGGCAAAAAAATGTCCGTGTCCCAAAAGACCGAAAGCTTCTTCTTGCACTGATAAAAATATTCATTGAAAAGGGTGGATTGACTTCTACTGTTGAGGCTAATACTTTTCTCAATTCCGCAGGACAAGGATATCTTACAAAAGATGAACTTGAAGCAGTAACAAAAAATGCCCATTTTATTGGAAATACAATTACCTCCTCTAATGCCCTTTCCTTTTTACTTACCACTATTCAATCGAAGGGAATTGTAAGAACAGGGTGGCAAATGATGAATATTCCGAATCCAGAAAGCGTAGCAGAACATTCCTTTCAGCTCTGTGTAATTGCAATGGTTTTCGCAGACCAACTGGGAGTCGATCGAGAAAAATTGATTAAAATGGCCATTATCCATGATTTAGGTGAAATTTTTACAGGGGATATTGTATGGTCACGAGGAAATATTATCGATATAAAAAAGCGTCAAGAAAAGGAAGTTGTTGAATCACAAGGAATAGAGGCTTTATTCTCAAAACTTGGAAATCTAAAAGAGTATCAAGATATATTTATGGAGATGACAGAACGAAAAAGCGTAGAGGCAAGCATCTTTTGGCAGCTTGATAAGTTGGAGATGGCTATTCAAGCACTTAAATATGAACAGGAAACGGGAATAAATTTGGATGAATTTTTTATCACTACTGATCTTCAGCTTACTCTCCCCTTCCTGAGGGAAATCTTTTCACATGCTCTTGCTCAAAGAGCAAAAACAAAATAAAAAACAAATATAACTAATTTAACTAACTTTGACTAATTTCTGTTTGTTACAATGTGCTATATGTTTGCAACAATTAAACAACTTACAATGCTCATCAAAAAATCAAGTAAAATTTGGATTATTCCCATTGTTTTACTCCTTATAATTATTGTCCTTCTCGTAATATTGGCTCAAGCTTCACCCGTCCCTATATTTTTATACCCGATAATTTAATATGATGAAGAATCTTCAAATGTATATTAAAAAAATAAACATGTTCATTTCTTCATGTATTCTTTTTCTTTTTTATCTTTTAATTCTTCCCTTTGGGAGATTGATTTATATTATTGCTTATTTTTTCTCAAAAAAAAATAGGGATACTTATTGGCAAGAACCAGATAAACGTGAGTTAGATTTAAATTCCCCATATTAAATTTATTAAAAATTAAATCCATGTATATTCTCGGTGTTTCCGCATATTACCATGACAGTGCGGCCGTCTTGATAAAAGATGGGGAGGTTCTTTGTGCTATAGAAGAAGAACGTTTTACGAGAGTTAAACATGATAACTCATTTCCCATTCAGGCAATTGAATGGTGTCTTAGAGATGCAAATATAACGATTTCAGATATTGCAGTTATTTCCTATTACGAAAAACCACTCCTTAAATTTGAACGATCTCTTGATATATTCATCAAAACATGGCCAAAAAGTCTTATTTCCTTTATAAAAAACATGCCAGAATTATTGGGAGAGAAATTATCAGTTGACGAAACAATCCGGAAAAAACTGAGCTATCAGAATAAGATTGTTTTTATTCCCCATCATTTATCTCACGCATCGGCTGCTTTTTATTCATCTCCCTTTAAAACTTCTGCAATACTCACAATAGACGGTGTGGGAGAATACCAGACGACAGCTCTTTGGAAAGCCTCAAAAGATAAATTACAATTAGTAAAGGACATCCATTTCCCCCACTCACTCGGTCTCTTCTACTCTACTTGCGCGGCATACTTAGGATTTAAAGTAAATGAAGATGAATATAAACTCATGGGCCTTGCCGCATATGGCAAACCAATATATGTTAGCAAGCTAAAACAAATAATTAAGGTAAAAGAAGATGGGAGTTTCAACTTAAATATGGATTATTTTGCTTTTCAAGAAACTACTCAAATGTGGTCATATAAATTAGAAGAATTACTGGGCAAATCAAGACAACCACAAGAAAAAATTACTAAAAAACATGTAAACATAGCAAAAAGCGTTCAAGTACTCACAGAGCAGATTTATATAGCTATTCTTAACTATTTATATACGGTTACTAAAGAAGAAAATATTTGTATAAGCGGCGGTGTTGCTCTGAATGCGCTTGCAAATGGACTAATCTACTCACGAACTCACTTTAAACACAGTCATGTTTTTGGGCCAGCTGGCGATAGTGGTGCAGCCCTTGGCTCCGCTCTATTTACTTATTATAATCATCATCCCGATAAAAATCAGGATCCAAAAAAACGATCAATAGATTCACTTTCATTGGGTTCCCAATATGCAGATAGAGAAATAGAGGCTACTCTCAAAAAATATAATCTTACTTATAAAAAACTATCCGAAAAAGAACTTGTTCATTCAGCCGCAAATGCATTGAGTGAGGGGAAAATAATTGGTTGGTTTCAAGGCAGGTGTGAACTTGGACCAAGAGCTTTGGGTAATAGATCTATTCTTTGCAAAACTTTTCCAAAAAGTATGAAAACAAAGGTAAATGTTATTAAAATCAGAGAACAGTTTAGACCTTTTGCAGGCTCTATACTACAAGATTATGTGCATGAATATTTTGAAGTACCAGAACAAAAATATTCTTCTCCATTTATGAATTATTGTTTTACTGTTAAAAAGTCAAAACGAAAAGAGCTTGCTGCTATAATACATAAAGATAACACATGTCGAATTCAGACGGTCTCACCAAGTGATAGACTTTATTACAAGCTTATTGAAAAGTTTTATGGACTCACTGGTATTCCATGCATTTTA